>CAMYJJ010000009.1 GCA_947258735.1 Thermodesulfovibrionia bacterium
ACAACAAAAACAGGGCGACCCACCGGATCGCCCCTACGAGGTTATCATCAGGATCTTTGGGTGCAATAATTGGACAATTCAAATCGATTGTCACAAAACAAATAAACCAAATCCGCAACACCCCCGGCACACCGGTATGGCAACGAAATTATTACGAACGTATTATCAGAAACGAAATCGAATTAAATAGAATCAGGGAATACATCCAGAACAATCCCATGCAATGGGACATTGACAAGGAAAATCCGGTGAACATCAAACCGGTGTAGGGGCAGGCCCCTGTGCCTGCCCTGAAATCCATGCACCCGATGAAACCAAAATAATTAATATGCCAAATAATACACTCCTACACGTGCAAGCAAGGGCACCCGCAGGGGGGTGCCCCTACAAACGTCAATTGGCAATTGCAAAAAAAAGGTGAGACCATTTCAACCGGCCTCACCTCAGAAATACTTGCTTCCCATCAACAGGGATGCACCCTCGTTGTTCCTATAACTTTTGGTTTCACATATGTGAGCTTCTTCATCTATATTCCTCCTTGAATGTTAAGTATTACAGCTTCATTAATGTTAATTAGTCCCTGAATGGATATATTTTAACTCCCCCGGTCATTTCGCCTGTCTTCACAGTAACGGGATCGGGAACCCTGTAGCCCCTGACAATAAAATAGTATTCGCCGCCCTCCGGGAGCCTGAGTACAAATTTTCCGTCATCATCGGTTTTATTATCCGCTGCGAAAGAGGGTTTTTCCATACCGGGCTTTGTATAAACACGTACAGATTCATTCACAAGGGGCTTCCCGTCATTATCAAGAACCCTGCCTTCGATGCCTGTCCTGCCCTGCGCAGCCCATTCTTTTCTGAATGGTACTGCATCTGAAATGACCCCGATATCAGTTGTCTCGCCCGCCAATACGGTAATTCTTTTTTGCTCAATATCATCTGCTCGAGGATATATTAAATCCCCCACTTTTGGATTTCCCGAGTTGTCAGCGCTTCGCTTTAATGCCACGATATAATATTCTCCCTCAGGAAGCTCTTTTAAAAACCCCCCGAATTCGTCAGTTCTTTCCCTGAAGTCGGATATCCTCCAGTATTCAAGTGTAAAAGGTGACGGACCTGTTACTGCATTAAAAAATTTTATAAGCCAGCCATAGGCTGATTCTTCACCCTCAACAGCGATCCTCCCTTTTATATGGCCGTACCCCGCCTCTTCCGCAGCAGAAAGCCCGATGATAAGAAAGAGAGACAAAGCGATTACAGAACACATCAGATATTTATTCATACTTTATATTCCCCTTTAATCGTGCGTATGTCAAGAGTTTTTTCCTTCATTCTCGGCAGATAAAACAATACATGACTTTAGTAAAAAAGAGTATCAGCTGATCCCATTTCGGAATCAGCTGATAAGTGTTTTTTGATGTAGCCTGTGTATCGGTATGCCCTGAAGACTCTTTTATTTATAAAAGATGCATCAGCAGGGATGTACAGCTGCCGAACCAACCACTTTAGGCTTAACATATGTAATCTTCTTCATTCTGCACCTCCTTCATATAAATTGCATTCATTATTCATTCCTACCACTGAGTTACGTTATTCCATTTCTGGTCAGGCCAGACGGTTTGTGTATCATGGCATGTCGGGTATGCGGGTGTAAAATCACCGCTTGTGCCAGATGAACCAAATATATAGGAACCGCCGCCATCGTCAGGCCATCCACTCGGAATAGGCTTTTTACCCCATCCGCCACCGCCTGCCGGACCTCTTCCCTGCCCGCCTCCATCTCCATTGTCAAAGGTCTGCTGACTGAAGCTTCCGCCTGATACGACCTGATCTCTGTGTTTATCATCCAGACAGTTGGTGACTGTCAGGCGTGGCAGGCATCCATTGTGCGGTATATGGCACTTGGAGCATGAGTATCCGTGCATCAGGTTGTTTGCGTTATTGCCGGTGCTTGAAGCCCAGCCTAACACAGCATCATGTATCCTGTCATAGGTTGCCCATGTGTTGTCCGTATCAGGGTCTATCTGCGACTTCGCATGACAACTGAGGCATAGACCGCCGAACGTGTTGGCATCCTGCATTATCCTGTCGCCTGCGCCGGACGCGCCCACATTATAACGAGAAAAGACGTGATGTGTAGCATTCGTAGGTGACCTGAATGTGGTCTGGTCAATGTTAAAGGCGCGTGGAACGGGACTTCCAATTTCAAACGCATTCTGCCTGTCACCGCCGCCTCGTCGTTCATTAATGATTGTAGGTGGGGTATCCTCTTTATATGGTGATGTAAGCCATGTGCCTTTCAGAAGAGGTACGCCAAAGGACTGATCAGTAAGCGTCGGACTTACACCGTGCGGGTCATGACATGGCGTACAAAGACCTCCTATGGTACCGCTTGGAGTCGAAGCCAGAGGACTTGACGCCCCGCCAAAGTGCCCGCCGACAGTACCAAGATTGTCCTTGAACGGATACCTTATCTGCGGCCCTGCTGAGTTTACGCCCGGCGCCCCTTCCCATCCGATCTTGTCCCAGTAGCTTATGATCCTGTCAGTCGCGTTGTAGGTGCTGTTATACCCCCATGGGAGTGTACCGCCGCCCGCTGCCGTCATATGGCAGTCAAAGCAGATACCTGCTCCGGCTTTGTGAGCTGTGAGGGTCGATGAGCCGTCAAAATCAACAGGTTTATATGATACAGAGTAATTACCCTGTCCGCCTGTTGTATCCTTAAGGATGCCGCCCTTGCCAAGCGGATGGGCTCCGTCATAGCTCGTTGCTATTCCTGTTACGGTCGAGCCATGAGAGTTGTGGCAGTCAAAACAGAGGACATTCACATTGCTCGTCCTGTCAGGTATCACACCGTCAACCCCGGTCGTGGTATTGAACCCCTGGGCATTATTCCCGGCATTGCCGTGGGCAGAGTATGCCTTTGTGATATTTTTATCAGCGGTATCGGCATCATTATATTTACCCCATGTGGTCGTGCCGGCCTGTGAGTATCGTGCGGCTATACTCTCACCGTCCCAAGCATATTGTACCGGTGTCTTTCCATCTCCAAAAGGAGTGGCTGTCTTGCTGTTATCATCATGGCATCCGAGGCAGTGCGTATTCAGCTTTCCGAATTCCGCCCTCGTCTGTGTAGCTTCATTATACTGAACATTATTACCGGAATACGTGACTGGCCTGGTCGTGGTCCAGTTTGTAACGAGGTCCACAACAGCACCGGGTGAGCCCGGGCCGCCATGGTATGCCGTTGCCCTGCCCTGGTCGTCAGACTCCCAGTGGCATGCATAGCAGTGCTGGTCCGTTAGCGTCACACCCTGGACATGGTGTGAACTGCCGTTAAAGTTATCGGAAATAACGGCCCTGCCGCCTACAGGCAGTGAGTGACAGCTGAGGCATGTGGCGAACGGCCTGAAGCCCTGATTATGCTTGTGACAGTAGATACAGTCAGTGGTGGTTAATGTCGATTCGTGTGCGCCGATGCCGTCTTCATTATACCGGTGATATTCTGTTGCATCGTGACAGACTTCGCAGACCGCCTGTGACGTGACGTGGTTGGCAGTGTCGGCAAGGCTGAACCCCGTTGCCGCAGGTGATGTTGTCCTGTCAAAGGTAACCACCACATCAGGTGAGCCTGAAGAATCCCAGTCAGACCCGTCAGGCGTTGAGATAATGCTCTTAACCCTCTTTATGTTGGCGGCGTCCTTCATATGGCATGTGTCGCATTCGAATTTTCCGTATTTGCTTGAGGCTGTTACTCCCCAGTCCCCTCCGTGATACTGGTTAAAGAGGTTTGCAGGGAACCGGGCGCTGTTATGGACCATATAATTCGCAACGGTACTGGTAACAGAAGCGCTCACCGGATTTCTCGGGCCTGCAGCCGCTATATTAACAGGAGAGTTCAACGTTTCTCCATCAACAGAGGCAAGTTTGGCATTGTGTGTCAGACCTCCGGGGATATCAATGAATGAACTGGCCGCTACGCTGACTGAAGCGTCCGTAAAGAATGTCGGGTCAAATGAGCCGGTATCACCCGTCTCGGTCCCCAGTGAATAATCAAATGAGGTTGCATCTGCACATGTCGGGGTATCGTTATTGTTTATCCTTACGGCATATGTCCTTGATCCGCCGGACGGCACATTAGCCGCTGCGGGGATAAATGTTATAGACGGGTCCTGCCTTGTACAGACCCTGTTGTCCACCGTTACCGATACCGTGTCATACACATAATATCCGCATTCATCTTCTACAGCTCTCACTTCAACCGTGACTCCGGTGACAGGCGTTGTGGAACTGCCCGGATGCGTTGTGAGAGAATCCCATCCTGTAGCTGCAGGAGTCCATACACCTCCGTCTATTCTGTACTCAACAGGTGTATTCGCATTGATCCGCGTCGAGGTTATATTCACCGTTCCTGAGACAAACGAGCTGTCAGGCGGACTGACTATGGACACACTTGAACTGTTGGTATCTGAACATGAGTTCCACGTGAAAGCCCTTGAGACAGGGACCGAAGTAACAGGATCTCCGCAGTCAGGGTCGGTTCCCCTTGCATAAAGGGTATATGTGTCAGCAGTCTCCACATAATCACCGCATAGTGAACCATTTCCGGTTGTAGCAGGTATTGTGCCTGCAGTCCAGTTAGTACAGGTGGCCTCACCGGCACCGCTCTCATATGTAAGATAGGCTGAGTACCAGAAATCAGCGAACGTGCCGCCGTCAGCAGGCCATGTGACCGGATAAGATGTGGATTCGCTAGTGCTTACAGCAGTAGAATTGAAGCGGCCTCTGGCGGTCTGAAAGTCTCCGCCATCGCCTGAATTTGTAGAATACCGGACGGCAAAATTGGAGTCGTTACCCTTGAACGCTATCCATAATGGTGTGTTCTTGGGTATAGCCGTATCAGCACAGGTAAGGGTGAGCCACTGGTTGGTACCATTGCCGGACGTTATGTTCCCGTCACAGAGACGGGTTGCCCCGTCAGGGCCAGTTGAAAGATTTCCACCGGAATATACCCCCAGCCTGATCTGGGAATTATGAGTATTTCCTACATAAATCGATACACTCTTCAGTATCATGCTGTCCTCATTAGGCGACGTTCCGCCCATTGCGCGTGCAAAACTCACATTTGTTGTAGTGCCGTTATTTGTCGTATCGCCCCAGTTGACAGGAGTCGGCGCACCTGCAGTTGTGACCTTGTATTCAAATGACCCTACATCCCCTGTGGTCTGTAGCAGCTGTTCAGCATCATAGGGGTCTCCATATGCGGTCTGTGAAGCCGGTATAGATATGGTAGAAGGGTCTTTATCGAGCGTGTCAAATGCCCCGCCATAGTCAGAATCCGTAATAGCGTCAGCTCCGCATGTGGCATCATCACCCTTTGCCTCAAAGTCAACCGTCCCTGTTGTACAGGTAGTAGGTGTATACGTAGAGCCGTTAGCGACCCATCCGCTCCATAAACCACCGTCCTCACGCCATCTGACATCTATGCCGGTCGCTGTGCCTGTAGCTGTAATTGTGGTTGGGCCTGTCACCGGGCTTCCAACATTAAGGGACAGTGTTGATGAGTTTGTGCATGAGTTCCACACAAATGTGTCTGAATCAGGGGTAAGCGGTGTAAGACATGTATCATCGTCTCCGGTTACCTCAAGCGTAAAGGTCGCGCCGTCTCCCCAACCGGTTGTATCAATGGATGAACATTGACTGCTTGGACCGTGGCGGACAATTCCAGCGCTGGGCTTTAAGGCAATGAGGGCACCTATCTTGGCAACATCGGTTGAACTTATCGTAACAGTTCCTGTACCGGTAGCCCCTGCAGATGATTTTAGAGCATAGGCAAGTGCAACCGCCCTGTCATTACCAACTGAATCATTTCCATCAAATGCCTCGGTAAACGATGCGGGGTCTGTAGCAGTCCAGGTGCCAGGATTGTGAGTGTAGCCATCGCCTACATGCGAGGTAAAAAGTACCATAGCGTCTGCAACGGTCGTTGTGATAGAGGTTGCAGTAACTGTCGAATTGGTTGAGCCATCTGTCAGGCCGCTCGATGCGTCAATGGGACTGCCTGACTCTATTACCCCTCTGAATGTCGAAATAGCGCCGATCATGTCGCCGTCGTTGGTAAAGTTATATGATGCAGGTTCGCTGGCGCCTGCCCGTTTCCAAGCCACGGTTGATCGTGTATCCGGTTGACCGAAATCATTATCAGGGTCTTCGACCTGGGTATTGGGAACCACAGCCCAGCCAGCCGGAATGGACGGATATGTGTCGCTGTCTTTTGTAGTGATCACCGCAATCATGACGTCATTTACAACAGTACCGGCAGGTTTATTGATCGTAAGAGGACTCCCGGTTGTGCTGGCTACTGGTGAGCTTGCTACATGGCTTATGGTTGACACTGTACCCTCGGTGACCTGGTATTTAACATTAGTGACGCCGACAAGACTTACATCCGGAGGACATACATCAACTGAGGCTCCATTTTTGTCAGGTATGGAAGAACTTACGGTTATAGTCCCATCCGGTACACATGCCGGGGTCTCTGTTACCTGGAGCTCAAGCGTGTTGCTGTTGCTTGTGCCGAGATACAGCCTGAACTCGTTACCACCGCCGTTTACTTTTTCGACTTTTAAGGCAAGGTGCGAACCGCTCGGCGCTGTACCTGATAATGATGAAAGATTCGTTGTGTACGTATTGGTGCCTGACCAGCTTTGCGTAACCTGGCAGCTGCCTGAACAGCCGGTCAAAGGAGAAAACGTACCACCGGTTACATACCCCAGGGTATACCTGAGGTCTGCCCCGCCGTCTCTATCTTCACCGCGTGCCTGCACACTGATGCCGGTTACGACATAGTCTGCAGGATAGGAGGTGTCCTTGATCATCCACATCATTTCCTGAGGAGAATTGCCTTTCTCTCTCTGTTCAGTATTAGAACAGTTCGGCAGCGAGGTGGTCATCAGGGTCTCTTTTCTTGTGTCATCAATCTGAGTGCCGCAGCTCTGGCTCCAGTCTGTTGTAACGCCGCCAACATTTGTGCCACTGTCTTTCTTCCAGTAATAGGTCGCTGCATCAGCATGACCGGTCATTACAACTGTCATTACCATTATCATTATGATGACAATTATTGGCATAATCACAACATTTCTATACTTCAATATATAACTTTTTAGCATTGCACTCTCAGGCATACTCTTACTATCGGTTATCGTCCTGTTCTCCTTTAAACTGTCTATTCTCATTATATGCATACTCTTACAATCTTTTTCTTAGTCAATATCATAATTACTGCGGCGTATCCGTATGACACTGTGCACATGTCAGTGCTCCGTTATTCCATAAAACAGTATTCCCGCTGTGACAGGCAACAGATGCGCATGATCCGCCGTTGTATTCCGCGGTATCCAGCGTCACCCGTGAGCTGTCATGGTCGGAGTCGCCTGATTTATAAACACCGTTCCTGTTCCAGTAGGCATTCACATCAGGGACACTCGCAATGTTGTCCCTGAGCTGCGCTCTGGTCCTCATGGTTATGGCATCAAAGGCAACATCCTTCAAACCGTTAAGGTGACTATCTGATCCTGCCATAATAGCTGCATTACCCTTCAGGCCTGCTGTTCCGCCGTCATGACAGGTTCCGCATACGCTGTTCTGGTCGTTCTGTACCAGATTGACCGTAGCGATGTGACAGGTATTACAGCTTATGGTCGTAGCAGTGTCAGAATTACCGTGTGCCGATCCGGCTGTAGCGTCAACTGCCATCAATCCTACACCATCATCATCATAAATTTCATCATAGTGTATGCCGACAACGTGCGCTTCGTGAGCGTTGGTGTCAGGCTGGTTCGTGTGGCAATGTCCGCATGTATCGCCGGCAAATGTCCCGTACCAGTCAGGCGAGGTCACTGAGAATGTGCCGTCGCCCTTTGAATGACAGTAGGCAGCTGAACACGTTACGCTTGTGCCGGCGGACTGTGTGTATCCGCTTGTATCGTTGCTTACATTATTCAGTGATTTCAATGCTCCCCCGTCATTCTTGTTGAGAACGATATCGACAGCACCGTTTCTGTGATATGTTGATTCATCAGCTGCGGCCGGATGACAGTTACCGCAATCAAAGTCATAGGTGCCGCCCGTTGTGCTTACTGACGTACTGCCGTATGCAGTAGCTGCAGTGCTTACATGAGCACTGTGTGCCCCTGTTGTGGGCAGAGCATTATGACAGAAATTGCAGCCTGAAGCTGTGGTGCCCCATGTCGGTGTTGTTTTATAGGTTCCCAGTCCGTTGCTGTGACATGATGCCTGATCACAGGTTGAATAGGCACTTCCTCTTGCCTTGTTCTGCGGATACCCGAGATCTCCCGATGACGAGTCATATACGTCTACGTTATCGTCCAGATGCTGAGTTGGTATTGTGGTGTTTTGCACTGCATTATCATGGCAGTCGTTACAGGCCACCCCGCTCTCTGCAAGGTGTGCCGTATGGCTTCCTGTGCTTGGTGCGATAGCATGACATATGCCGCATCCCGAACCTGTACTGCCCCATGCGGGTGAGACAACCGGAGTATTTCTCCCATTATCATGACAGCTCGCTGTCGAGCAGGTCCCGTATCCGTTGCCCGGTGCTCCTGCAGCCGAATATGTATTTGCTACATCGATTGATCCGTCTACATGATTTGTTGAATTATATGCCGATGCATTATCAGCCGCTCCCGTATGGCAGTCACCGCAGCCGTCTACACCTGTGGTGCCTAAATGCTCTCCGTGACTGCCGCTCGTCAACCCGTCTCCTTCTTCAACTTTGTGACAGTCTCCGCATGAGACTGAACCGCCCCATGTTACCGTTGCGTATGCCGGGTCTGAAGGACCCCCGTCAGAGGCCTGGCCCGGACTGTGACAATACGCTGTTGAACAGCTATCATATGGAGCACCGCCCTTTGCCACATCCTGGGGATAGTTAAGATCACCTGCTGATGAATCATAGACATCAAGGTCCCCGTCAAGGTGCTGTTCAGGTGCGGTCGTATCATACACCGCTCCATCATGACAGTCACCGCACTCTGCTGTATTGTAATTTGTTGTGGTGACATGCTTTACGTGACTCCCTGTTGATGGTATATCTAAATGACATTCAGAACACCCACCGCCAGGAATTCCCCAGTCAGGCGTGTTTTTTGCATTTCCCAACCCGTCATCATGACACCGGCCGGTTGAGCATTTCCCATACCCGTTTCCGGGTAGTCCGCCGGCATCATATGAATTGGCAACGTCAATTGATCTATTGATATGATTACTGGAATTATATGCTGAAGCGTTATTTTCTGCCCCCGTATGACACTCGGCACAGCCTGCAACACCTGTTGTGTTCAGGTGGGCCTCATGGCTGCCGCTGGACAATCCTGCTCCTTCTTCAACTTTATGACACGATCCGCAGTCCCCGCTTGCAGGATCATCCCAGACCGGTGATGCATATGTCGGCGTATCATCGCCGCCGCTTACTGTGGACTGCCCTGTGCTGTGGCAATAGATATTGGAACACGTTTTATTGTCATTGCTGGCAACGGTCGTGACAGGCGCGGTCGTTGTCGTATCGTAGCTCACTCCTGACTGTCCCTCATATAAACCTCCCTGCTCATCTCCATCAAATAAATAAAACCCCATCGTAACAGTATGACCATTATTATGCGTTGCACCTGTACCAACGCTGTCATAATGACAGACCGTACAGGAATAGCTCTTTGTATTTACATGCATGTCATGAGCTCCGGCAGTTGAAGACCCGGTCACACCGGCAGCATTTACCAGTCCATCCGGACCACCTGTTGCCGTGTCCACAACAGGAGGATTGCCGTGACAGGTATCACAGGCTACATTAAATCCCTTTAGATGCGAGTGACAGTCCGTACAATTCTGTCCTGCATTGTGGATATGATCGCCGCTTGCGTCATTTCTGTGGTGCGTTGTCTGGGTATGACAGACTTCGCATATCCCGTCATATGAGGCATCTGCGTCTGCAAAGGAATTGGGCCCGGCTGCATTAAATAATTTTACTGCTTTATTGCCGCTGTTTGGAGTGATGATGGTGGTTTTGACCATATTGCTGTACACAACTGCAAACGTATCAACCAGTTCGGTCACTTTTAATGTATCGATTGTTCCATCTACTGTAATGCTGGTATTGTCATTGCTGATAATCACGTAGTTATTGTAATCATATGCAATATTGGGTACAAGAACCTTCCCCACAAATGAGTTATCTGCCCAGAGAGGAGTGGTAGCACTTCGTGTCAGTGTTGTCGCATTAACTGTCTCTACGATATCCTGTGCAATATAACTGCTGCTTCCATATGTCCTGAACTGATAATTCCCATGAGCATCATGACACTCCACACACTCAATTGACCAGTCTCCATACCCGTTGTCTATTTGAAGACTGGAGTGTGTCTCTACATCTGTAGCCTTCACAGAATTATGACAACTCCAGCAGAGTGAATTATAATGGGTATCATCTATGTTATTTCCGTAAAGCAGCCCTTCTATCATTAGAGAGGGTTCAGATCCCCAAACATAATGACATTTTTCACAGGAAACAGTGTTTGAATCGTTATGCGGATAATCCATTGCATAAGACTGAACAGATGCAAGCACTGATGTGACAGCCAGAAAAAGTATTATTATTATTTTATTCATTCATTCAAGAATAAGCTGCCAATTGCCAGCTTTACTCCATGTTGAGTGTTCGACTCTGTGAACGTTATGTTCTCTGTTCCAAAGGCATCAAAGACCGTTATTTCTGTAGTTTGTTGTGTTGCGTTTACTGTCCCTGCTATGATTTCTGACGCTCCGTCTCCATCCAGGTCCGCACCGGCCACTGACGTTATATAATGTGAACTGTCGCCAACCTGAAATCCGGATATTTCTTCACCATCTGCGTCAAATATATGTATGCTGCTGGTACGCCCGGATAGTGAACGCGATCCTGTAATAATTTCAGCAAATCCGTCTCCATTGATGTCAGCGCTGCTTATACTGATACTATGTACATTCCTGTTCCTCTTGGCGTATTTACTGTATATATTTCGAGTCTTCATGGAGAATTCTTTAGCAAGATGCACATTCCACTGGCCGATTCCTGCTGAAGTATCCACTGTCCAAATTCTTATCTGTATCTTATTTCCATTGACAGGCGTTGACGAGGTTATGATCTCATCATGCTGATCACCATCCACATCCCCGGCTGCTACCAGTACGCCTCCTGTGCTGTCATATGCATCGAGAGCAATGCCGCTGTCCACCAGTTTATCCTGTTCAGGATCAAGGACATATACCCGCACCTCTGCCGGATTGCCTTCATATGTTCCTGCTCCAATAATAACTTCAGCATATCCGTCACAGTTGAGATCACCTGAGGCTATATTCGCTCCATAAAAGTATGGAAACACTGTTGTGGTTAAATACGGGAACTGCCTGCCGGTATGATCAAATATGCTTATTTCTGCAGGGTTGTCAGGACCCGGACCGGGAGCTGTTAAAATCTCATCAATTCCGTCATTGTTGATATCTCCTGCAGCCACGTTTACCCCTTGTGTATTCTCATGCGCCTGAAATGCTACCCCGGACTCTGTACCGTCAGTACCAAATACTTTTACAAATCCGGTGGTTTCCCCAACAGAACCGGTAATGATATTTAGATGACCATTATCAGCACTCTCATCCTCTTCCTGTACAGTTCTTATATATTCTCCGAGAAAGGTTATTATTCCATCTGCTTCAAGTGCCTGACTTTGATATGCAGGCGTAACATATCCCTCTACACTATTAAATTGAATGTAGTATGTGCCTGCCGGAGCATTGTTTACACCCCACATTATGCCGCTGCCGGCAAAGGATTCCGAACCGCTAATAACAAACGAGGCATCATCAATGTTTGAGATTACGCTGATCCTGCCTTTATCAACGCTGACATCAAGTGTTACAGGGATAATCTGTGGGCTTCCTGCTGCACCCTCTGCTGTTATTTTTAGTGCACCGGTGAATGTGCCCTCCTGCATATCAGTAACATTCACAGAGACCATTACTTCATCGGGTGCCGTCCCTGTCATTTTATCCAGTGAAATCCAGTCAGCATCTGATGATGCACTCCAGGATAGAATTCCCAGTGCTGCATTTTCAATTGTAAGACTCTTGGATGCGGGGAATGATCCGTTTACTGAGACAAATTCCAGTGATAAAGGATATACGGAAAGCTCAGGGATGGCGGCTTCTTCCACCTCAAGTACAACATCCACTATTTCTGTGGCCCCTGACTCAGCACGTATTTCAACAGTACCTGCGTGGATCCCTGCGGTAAGCCCGTTCATTTCTACGCCAATTTCTACAATTTTATTGTCCGTTTCTGCCAATGATCCGGAAGCTTCTGACAGGGTAATCCAGCTGTCTTCAGAATCTGCTGACCATTTAAGAAGACTGTTACCATTATTGCCTATTTTTATTGACTGTAATTCAGGATTAGCGCCCTGCTCAACACCTTCGAAATACAGGGACAGCGGATTAACTTCCAGTTGTTCATATGAATCTATTCCATATACCTCAACGCTGCCGGTGTGCCGAGACGCTATAAAAAGCCTGTTGCTTTTGCCCATTACTATCCCCATGGGAGTCCTGAGCTGATGATCGACATTATAGAGAGAAGTAAGGAAAATGCCGTTACCGTCAAATACCTGTACAAGATGCTGATATGTATCTGTCGCGTATATCCTTTCTTCACTGTCTACGGTAATACCCACGGGCATACTCAGTTTTCCGTCTCCGATGCCGTGCTCGCCAAAGCTCCTTTTAAACAATCCATCCATTTCAAATATCTGTATGCGTACACCCTGACCTACACCTGTCGAAGTTTGAAAATGCTGATGGTCCAGGACAATAAGCTCGCCTGATATCTCATTTACAGCCAGCGATACGGGGAAATTGAATTGTCCTGCATCACTGCCTGTGCCGCCAAAGGAGAAATTAAAGGTGCCATCAGGACGGTATACCTTTATAACGTCCTCCATGCTGTCTGCTACATAAATCCGGTCTTCATAAATGGCAATCGCTGTCGGCTGAGAGAATTCCCCGTCTCCTGAGCCCAGTTTGAACAGGAAATTAAATCCTGCATCATACACCTCTACATTTCTGCTGAGTTTGTTGCCCACAAAAATTCTTCCCTGTTGATCAACGGCAACACCAAGCGGTTCGCTCAGTCCGGAGAGGGTGTTTACATAATCTCCGCTCTGACTGAATTTACGAAGCCTGTTTTCAATAGACTCGGTTACATACATGTTTTCATGAAGATCAAGAGCAATTGCTGTCGGATAGTTCAATTTATGGGTAATTGGCTCAAGTCTTTCATATGCCGGCATTACAGCGGAATAGGCTGTATGTGCCACGAAAGAGGCAAAGAGGGTAATCGCAATGATAACCCTTTTAAGAGAAGCAGTATGAATGATGTTTTTTAAACTCATGTCCTTTCTGGCCTCGCAAGATGTCTAATAAATTTACATATCATGTTCATTCTTTTAACAAGCAAGTAATGTGCCTGGACACTTACTCAGCGTACCCCCCTGAAAATAAATGGAATTTTCTCATACGTCGTAATATGTTGCGGATAAACACCATTCGACTGTGTGATATGACGCAGAATTGCGGGAGTGCATAACACAGAAAACATGAAATGTAATAAGCAATATATGGAATCATTGACAAAATGTGTCATCAGCTTTATTTGGTTCACTATATATCGCATATCGTTCATTATTTCACTCTGTCAGGCATAGTATTCAACAGGGAAAGCGACAGCCAATACTACTTTTCATTGTTCCCCAGTACGTCAATCATGGATTTTGATTTCTTTCCCACTCGCAGTCCCGGGAACAGGTCTGATACGATGGCATACGCCACTTTAGCCTGTTTCATATTGCCCAGTTTATAATTGGATTCTGCATACATAAACATCAGTGCTGCATCAGGTTTCATTTTCTTCTCAATATAATCCCTGTATGAAGGGGTAGATATTGCTAACAGCCTTTCCCATTCAGCATGCTTCACATAGCTTTTGCCCAGCGTATCTGCCACCACTCCCTTTAACGGCGAGTCATTATTATTTTTTAAAAAATCATGATAAACCTTTTCCGCTTTTTCATAATCGGGAGGAGAATAATCATTGACGTAGATATTAATGAGCCTCCAGTGGCTCTCCTGCGCAAGCGGGGTTTCAGGGTATTTTCTGATAATTTGCTTATACAGGGCCTCAATTTCGGGAAGGATGGACTGTCTGTCCCGCGCAGACCTTGTAATCGAAAAAATCTCCTTGAATATTTCAAAAGATTTAATCTCTTCTTCAGGACGGACATGGTCCTGTTTCATGCTGTCCGAAGGAGCAGATACATCGGGCAATGCCTGAGGGGCCTCTTTGGGCGCAGTAGCACAAGCTGTCATTATCAAAAATAGAAAGCCATATATGAATGCCCTGTTCATACGTAATCTCCTGTAACCAAAATGCATAGTTACATATCGACAATAATGGCTATTTTCTTTAGATGAAATGGCGGTTTAAAGATTATGAACACTGAATGGGCATGACCAATTACTTCAAGAAAAAGGCAGATGAATGGATGCGTTGCAGGATGGAATAGCGAAACAGACCTGCCTGGACAGAAAAATTTACTGCGGAGGTCTTACGTTGGGTGACCCTGTGTCCTTAAAAATATCCTGATGACAGCTCATACAGTTGACAATGACGCCTCCGGCTGCGTCCAGCATGGACTGGTACATCTGAGGGTTTGTTGTCTTCACTATCTCAATATGCTGCTGGAGCGCCTCCTGTTCTTTTGAATCCTGACTGGATGCGTTTTCAGTATGAGATATCCACACGATGCCCGCCAGGAGGCAGATGATGATACATATTTTTCTTGTCATTATTAACTCCTGTTCAAATATCTAAAATAACTGGTCTCCATAGGGTCCCTGATTAGTACCAAAAAAATCAATAATGTCCCCATTTCCATGGTTATGACAGTTCGTACACAATGTTATTGGTATTGGTGGCGGTACTGACAGGTCATGACACAGGGCACCGCTGCAGCCGGGTCCCGGTGGAACCGGGGGAATAGCCGCAGGATGGTCATGCCGAGTATCACCTACTACTATATTATGGCACCTGTTGCAGAGGTTGATCCATTCTGTATTGGCTCTTCCCGATGGACCTGCACCAGTACCTGTATCAACCGTAACAAGGCCTTTGTTTACCTCTTTCCTCGTGAGAAAAAGATTGGGAGAACCATGGGGCTCATGACAGTCAGTGCAGGCAAGCACATATGTACCGCATAACCCTGCCTGATAAGGTAAAAGAACCCTGTTACATGTTGCCGGTTCATTGACATTAGGTATGTTATCATCAGCAGCGCCTATTCCGTGTTTCTCATCATTCCAGTTAAAGGTATTGAGATTTCTCCCCAGAGCAGTGCTGAAAATAGTATTGGAGTTATTGTGGCAATCAGTACATAAGGTAACATAGTCGGTCAGGTTTGATCCATCCTGTGTTCCTGAACCATCCGGTTCATAGCTTACCGTAAATCGAAGCGGAGACTGGTATCCCAGGGTGTAATCGCTCATTTTCTCGCCTGCATCATCACCCCAGAGTCCCCAGTCATTATTATTATTTTTGGTATGATCAGCCGGACGGGAAACAGGCCAGCCCCTTGTCCCTGCACTCTTGGCAAGATCAGAATCAGCCGGGTCTCCCTGCGCAGCATGAGGGTTGTGACAGGCAGTGCAGGGGTTTGAATCTGCGGTATAATTCCATCTGCCTGTAATGAACGTTGAAATATCATCGAGACTATGGGATGAGTCCGGCACCACAAAGGAAAATGCATCGAGAATATCATTGGGATTATCAGGCGAAACTGCTGTCCAGGCTCCTGCCCGGTAGCTGTAACTGCGGTTGATAATACCCCCTCCATCCTGAAAAGAGGTTTCATCGTGGCACTGGTAACAGAAGTTGTCTGTCTGGTCTGTATGGTTATCGTAAAACAGTGTATAGGGGGAGGGGGTTGGACCGTCGGGATCAGGCTCTACACCGTCAATGCTCGCATGCGTATCGTGGCAGTGCGTACAATGTCCTTTTGTATAATCGGCCGGAAACCCTGCTGCAATGCGTTTCACACCGTGAGATGTACTGCCATGAGCTGAATCCAGATAACGTCCAGCCCATACTGTATCAATGCAGATCAATCCGATCAGAATAATCAGCATGCCCGGTATTAGCACTTTTCTACTCGTATGTCCTAAAACCATGTTCATTCCTTTATACCTTGTCCATTTTTCATTCCTCAGTTCTTACTGGTATGACAGTTGCCGCACCCTGATATGGCAGTTGCCAGTGATCCTTTAATGTCCCATCTCATCATTTTATAGAAATCCGTTGCATGCGCACCGTGACAGGACAGACACATGACAGCATCTGTTCCAGACACACCGGTGTCAATGGCAGCCGGAGGAGTTGTCCGGGCTACCGGAGTGACAACACTATACCCGGAAATATCTGCATATTCCCCTCCATTCTTCTTAACCAGAACATCCGTGGGATGCCTGTTAAAGGGGGAATTTTCATCATCCCCTATGCCGCTGCCCGTTGTATCCAGTGCATACCCCAGACTATCAACAAGATGAAAGTATCCATGACAGGTTGCACAAAAACCGCTCATGGTTTTGCTTTTAGGCCTGTTATAGTTCGTACCTGATTCATGACAGGTCACACACCCGAAGGCTTCATAGTCCATTGGTTCAATTGCTCCGTAATATTCATTGTGATTGCTCGCATTGACATTTTGCCATTTGGATGCGGTTGTGTTTTCAAGACCTATCACATTATAGAGAAACCGGTAACTGTTGGCCACTGTATTAGCAGTGCTGAGTTCTCCATCAACATTGCCATGATGGGCCCCTTTCATGGCCGTAAATTTATTGACCTGTGGGCTCCGGATGCCATGGCATCCAAACTGACCGGAACAGGTAAGGCCCTTGTCTTCTCCCACTACCTTAACATCAATATCTATTATGTTATGCCGTCTTCCGGGCGGTTGTCCCGGATTATCCAGGTTCCCGAGGTCCCTGATGTTATGCCCCTTTTTGTTAGACGGCCCGCTTCCGATTGTGCCGTCAATATAGGCGAAATTTCCGCCTGCCAGGTCAGGCGATCCACCTGATCCGTCATGATAGACCTGCGGGGCCTTGGTTACAGGATCCACACCACTTGCATTTACCGTGCCGCTTCCGTGACATCCCAGACACGTACCCCTGAGAAGAAATTCCTTTACATCAGTTGTTTCATCAGTTCCAAACGTGCGGTTGACCATCACATTATTGTCCTGACTGTTATGCATGGTATGGCAGGTGCTGCACTGGCCTGTCAAAGCGGCATGCACAATACTGTTCATCGTCAAAACAAATATCGCTGAGAGAAGATACAATGCATATTTCTTTTGTCCATTAACCATATTAATATTTATTTATTATGACATTGAATACATAACGACCTGTTTCTGTCATGGGTCAACATAAAATCAGACCTTGACGCATGCATACTGTGGCAAGAAATACAGGTTACCGGCTCACCATTACGAGGGTCTATTATATCATTTCCGACCGGATGTGTAGAAGAATGTTCGGATGTATGACAACGAACACACATCTCGACCCCGTCACCCCTGAAACTTAACGGCTGGTCAGAATGGCCCGGGACATGGCATGCAAAACATTTCCGGTCTGTTACAGGAGGACAGATATCGGTCTTTAATCCCCTTTCCATTTTTACTGTCCGCTGTTCGGTTTTATCGTGACATGTCATGCATATTTCAATTTCTCTGACAGTAAGGTCCTGCATATCAGAAGCATGATAACTGTGGCATACCGTACACTGGTTCACCTCTCCTTTTGCATGCTGCTCATCTTTCACATATGTGTATTCTTCCCTTTTATGACAGCTGAAACAGAGGTCTTCACCTTCATGCAGGAGAGAGACATTATTGCCGGCAGTAATGGGGCCATGACACTTCCCGCAGTCCCTGTCAATAAAAGCTTTATGACCGAATGGTCCCAGAGCACTGCTGTTTTCTGATCCATGCCCGGAATGGCATGAAGTACAATCAATGTCCTCCACGAGATGTGATATCGAAACACCGTCTGCTTTACACCTCGGAGCATGACATTCCCTGCAAAGCGGGTTTGGCCCTGAACTCAGGAGGCTGTTATTCACCGAGGCATGCGGGTCATGACACGCTGAACAGTCCCCTTTTTTAAAGGGAAGGCACCCATATTCCTGTCCGGCCTGTTCCCTTGTATTCTCATGACATGTCATACACATTTCTTTTTCCTCATCAGCGAGCAGATGTTCTCTGTTCCCGCTATGAGATTCATGGCATTCTGTGCAGTCTCCCTTTCTCAGGACATGATGCACCCTTCCTGCATTCATCAGGTTTCTGATATCTTCGTGACAGCCGAGACAGATAGCCCCTACATTATCATCCAGCAGCCCGGGTACAGAACTGACATGGGAGGCATGACACGTCATGCATTCACCCTTTTTAAATAAAACATGCAAAACAGTGTCTGCAAGTGCCTCTTTCAGCTCCTTATGACAGTCATAACAAAGTTCAGGAACAGGCTTCTTGAGTTTGACTGATGCCTCTGCTTTACCATTCAATATGAAACCGGCAGCCAACAAGATAATCCATATAATAACCAGCATGTTTCCTGCACTTTTAACTTTTACCTTCTTACTTTTACCCTGTTTAATCCACATGGCAAGCCTCGCAGTTCCCATGGCTGAAGGGATCATGTCCGACACGCTTCAACATTCCGGGCTTCTCCGTAACATGATGTTCATGACAACTCATACATTGACTGAATTCATTTATCTGTTGTCTGTGCACTGATGTCAATCGTTCAGTATCACCTGAGTGGCATTGTATGCAGAGGGCAGGGTCCTTGCCAACCATCAGGCCCTTCAGTTCAGAATAATGAGAGGCATGACAGCTCAGACAATTGCCGCTCTCCATGGCAATATGTCCCTTCCGGTCCCTGGTTGTTATTAATCTGTCATGACATGTCAGGCAAAGGTCATTTATCTGGGTTAACAGCTGGTCCTTCAATTTTGAACCATGGGGATTGTGACACTCCGTACATTGGCCCTCTGTAACAGGGGCATGTTTGAAGCTTATGTTTTCCAGAGTGTTTCTGACATTTGTATGGCATTCAAAACACATCTCCTTTACGGGCTTCTTTGTAAACCCTTTATTGTCTTCTGCATGGGAGTCATGACAGGCCATACAGTCCCTGTCCCGGAATAAAGGATGCGTACTGTCATCATCCATATCAAGAAGCATACTCTCATGACAGCTCATGCACATCTCCTCCGGAGAACTCTTTAAAAGCCCTTTGTATGGTGAAGCATGTGACCTGTGGCAGAGATGACACTGCTTGTTGTTTGCAGGTGTATGTATATAGATTTTAAAAAAGCGCTTACGTGTCTCCTGATGACAGGTAAAGCATATTTCTGTTGAAGGAGATTTTAACATACGGGAATAATCTGAACCATGGGCATCGTGGCAACCGGTACACTCAGAACGGGAAAACGGGACATGAGTCACTTTATCATTCTGTTGTTTTTCAGTATCAGGATGACAGGTAAAGCAGAGTTTCCCGTCAGGCTCCCGTAAAAAATCGGGGAACTCCGAAGCATGCGGGTTATGACAGACAGTACATCCCTCTTCGATGAGCGGCTTGTGGACCTGGCTCACATCAAGTGAGGGACTTTCTTCGTGACATTGAGTACAGAGTTCAACTGAACCCTTAATGGTGATATTGGGAAAATCCGACGCATGAGGGCTGTGACATGCTGAACATTTACCTTCCTCTGTTAACGTATGAATATATTCTTTCTCATAATTCTTTTTTTCCTGATCATGACAGGAGTAGCACAGGGTGTCTCCTGACTCTGATACTGAGAGAGGGTCAGGTTCATCAACAGGTTTATGGCAGGAACCGCATTTTGCCTTTTGCACAGGTTCATGTACTGACTCACGAAGCAACTGATCATTTGTTGAACTGTGAGGAGTGTGACAACCTGTACATTTCTTCAGTTCAACGGGATAATGTTTATGTGCTCCTTTAAATTCCGGTTTATTGTGATCATGGCACATCAGACAAAGATCCTTTTCATTGTTGACAAGATTGGCAGGATAGTCCGATCCATGAGGTTCATGGCAGTCACTGCACCCCTGTTCAACAGGAGTGTGACGCATGGTACGTTCAAACGGGGCCCGGTCATGACAGGTAAAGCAAAGCTCTTTCCCTGTGCTTTTCTGGAGATATGCATTCTGTGATGCATGCGGATCATGACAGGGTATACAGAGTCCCTGTTTCAGCACGGTATGGACATTCCCGGCTTCTGACATCTGATCAGCCATTTCTGTATGACATCTGTAGCACATCTTTCTTTCAATCGTTTCCACAAAAGATTTAACAGCAAGCCTTCCGTGACGAAGATGACATGCCTCACAGTCCTTTTCAGCGGTGGGAGCATGCACCACATTCAGCTCAAGGTCTTTCAATGTTTCCTGATGACATTCAAGGCATGGTTTTGGTGCAAAGCGCTTTTGAACCTTTTTTTCAGAGGTACAGGAGACGGTTAACGCTAAAATTAAACACAGCAAAAGCGTTAATCTAAAAAGACTGCTTCGTACATGTTGCAGTTGAATTTTCATATTAAATCCATTGACAATTTTTCTCATGTATTGACTGTTTGCAGCATATTAACGACATAAACAATCACCTGATGCCACATATCCATTATATGAATTATCAGGTTATCATGACGTTCCGTGTTTAAGCCTGCGTTCCAGATCCTGGACAACATCATTATTTATTTCAATATCTGCTTCTTTTTTCAGTTTACTCACATACGTTTCGTACAGCTCCCTGTATTTAACACCAAACATTTTTTTATGGACAGAGGGCCGGACCTTTTCAAATGCTTCCACCTGATTGTCAGTCTTTTCCAATATCCTGTATATCCTGAACATATCACCAGAGACCATGACATCACTTATCTCCCCCGGCTTAAGGTTCATGACCACCTCTTTCAGCTCGAAAGGAAGCAGGTCCTCTCCTCTCCACCCGACGGTGCCCCCTTCGGACGCATAATTATCATATGATCTGTTTCTTGCCACCCATGAAAAATCAGCTCCTTTCATAAGCTCCTTTTTTACTGCTTCAGCTTCCTGTTCTGTCTTTGTCGTAATCTGCTGCAATTTGTATCGTGACGGCAATGAAAAGTCATGGGGGTTATTATGATAAAAATCCATCAATTCATCTTCTGACATCTCCACCTCGGGGAGTAGTACATTGTCCGCATATAATTTTATGAGCATTTTATTTTTATATCTGAGGGTCTTGTCTTTGAGATCAGTATTAACTGCATATTTCCGGTCAAGAGCCTCATAATCAACCGCCTTCCGGTCTATCCACTGCTTTATAATACTGTCTTTTGCACTGCCTTTCCCCGGCCTCATCATCTTCACAACATCTCCAACCGTAAGTGCTGCATCCCTGAGCGTGACCAGAGGCCTCCGGTCCTGCAGCCACTTCTCACGTTCCTCCCTGTTTCCATCATGCGGGATCAATGACAGGAGATCATGGCGTATCACCGGTTTCATCTTTCTACGCAGATAATCCAGGTATTCATCACTGCGTTTTTTGACTTTGATTTGTCTCAATGCCTGTTCAATCTCCTCCCTTTTTGATACCATCTCATCTTCAGGAGCATTTTGCCTGCTGATCAGCTTAAGCAGGTAATGCCTGTGACCGAGTTCAAACACGTTACTGGTTTCACCGGGTTCAAGACTGTCAATGATTTTTTTCAGTCCTTTGTTCATATTCTTTCGCACATACGCTGCTTCCTCAACGCCTTTGCGAAAATCATGATTAACACTCTCACGGACCAGTTTATCAAAGTCCACTCCCCCTTTTAATGCATCCAGTATCATCTCTGCGTCTGCAGCAGTATCTGTTTCTATGGAACTGATGTTATATTGCATGTATTCCTTTTTAAAATAATCTGTGATATCTTCTTCAGATACCGTCACTTTACTCAGGATCTCTTCACTGTATAGCCTTACAACTGATTCCCTCAGGACATACGCATCCACTTTCTGAATCAGTTCAGGATGCCGGTCAAGGTTCATCCGTCCGGCCTCATGTACCAGGAGCCGTTCATCGATCAATGTATTCAGATAATCAGATATATTAATACCTGTTGCACTGGACATGTCCTCTCTGCGATGGGCCACCTGCAGAGAATACTCAATGTCCCCGATCGTTATGGGGTCATTATCCACGTACGCTGCAATGTGTGCCGTGTCCGATTGAATTGAGGCGCAGCTTAGTAAGGCCGAAGATATAACACCAAAGGCGGTAAATAATAGGCCCCTGGATTTCATTATGTTCTTGATCATTTGTTGTAATTCTACAGGCATGGATTTATATTATTAAAAGCGGGCTGGGGTGATGACCCAGATCCCTATTGAAGCAGGCCGTTTGATTCCATGTTTTCCACTAACCCTGAAACTGCTCCGTAAGCGACTTTATCAGCAGACCTCAGCCTTCCCCAGTCAAGCGCTATGATATTCTCCTCTCCGTCTAACTGCAGGTTATCATACCAGAGGATCCTGTTTCTGCGGCTATCCAGGAGACGGGCTGATATGGTAACACTGGGCGGCGAAGATAATGACTTTCCGATCCTGTATTCCTCTACTGTTCCGGTTAACACAACATCTACACCCAATGATTTAGACAGCTCCTGCAGGTTATGGTAATCAACCTCACCTTTGCTCCTTATCCTTAGATCGGTTATGGTTTGTTTTATATTGCCGAAATCTAGCGGTTCAAACATTGGATTGCCGGCGAGTTCATTCTGAAACAGATGCGTTATGATCGATCCTGCATGTCTCTGTTTAGTCCCGTTCTTAAAAGGCAATACAGCTATCTTATACTTTGCCTCACTGGCAGGCCCTGAAGGAGTACTTCCAAAATCTGTAAATAATCGGTTAATAGCACGGGGGAGCAGCTGATCAACAGATGTAATAGTTCCCAGGCCAAGGATACCGGTAAAATCTTCCCCTGTCAGTGATACATAATCCGCCCATATAATCTGGCCTGTGGCCATATCCAACAGACGGGCCAGCAACCCTACCTTGGGATTGCCCTCAGATGAAAATGTCAACAGAGCGCCTGTCATAATTGTCTGTACCATCTTATTTTTTCCCAGCTCTCTGGCAACCTCCCTTGAAAGAATAGACGTCTGCCTGATCCGCCTTTCACAGAGATATGCTTCGACTTCTTCATAATCAAGAACATCATATCCCCTGTTTTCAAGCTGGCCCAGTATGAGCGGCATGATAATGTCTAGAGCATCATTGTTATTGCTCAGGTTATCAAAAGGAAGCAGGGCAATTTTCCCCGTTTCCTGATTTGCCTGCATCTCTGAAACAGCAACTTCCGGCAGAGACTGCAGGGGGGTACTATCAATTACGCTCTTTACATCCGCTGGCACGGTTTCGGTTTTAATATCAACTACCATAAACGGGACTGGTGCTGTTGTGTCAGGTTCCGCTTCCTTTAAATCAACCGTTTTCAGTGCCTCAGCAGCATCCCCTACAGAAATATGTGTGCCTTCAAGTACGTCCCGCTTCTGTTCTGTCTTATTCTTCTCTATTATCTGAGGTTGAGACCGGCTTTCCTCTCCTGTCTCCACTTTTTTTACAGGCATTATTTCTGCAGTTGAAGCTGTCAGCTGATCCGGTGCTATTTTTTTTACGTAAAAATCAATCGCAAGTCTGCTGGGCTGTGAGAGATTATGTGTCCTGATCTTATCCAGGTTAAATTGTGTAAAAAGTATTCTGTTTAGTTCCCGTCTGTAAGGAATGGCTAACTTTTTCTCATTAAGGGAAAAGCGTGCATCAGAAAACGTCACACTCACTACATTGTCTTTGCGTTTTACCTCCCCTGCTGATATGATCTTGTGGGGTCCCTCCAGAATAACCCTCAGATAATCATCGTGCCTGCCGGACCTGAGAGCAATTGTGGAGACCTTAGGCTCTGTTGTTTTTTTTGCAGTAAAACCAGCCCTTACAAGGGTAGTATTCCCTTCAGCAGGAGAAGCAGCATTTTTCAGCTCCACGTTTTCATCAGCATTGTTGTTTAATGCAAAGGCAACACTGAGATGTGAACTGACAATTGTCATCTCAGCAGCAGAAAGAACAGAGATGAGAGCAAGGATTGATACCAGGCGAAATATGAACGTCCTGATCAGCAACGTATTACTCCGGATTGCATTTGTATCTCTAAACTGTTCAACATATGTCTCAAAACAATCATCTATTAAAATAATTACGGTTAATCAGCCATTTATTATAAGAATCAATCCCTGGTCAGTGTACCAATTGCGTCCCTCACTGCATGCAGCGAAATCTTGCTTAACGTCTGGGAAGTAGCTCCAAAATGTCTTGAAAAGAACCCCTCTCCTCCCTTTCTCTCTGTTACTGACCAAATTATGTCCCCTGTCCCTGCATCAGCCATCATTAAAGATACTGTGACTTCAGGAACAGAGTTACTGCCTGAACTGGTAAATCCATATTGATCGACTGAACCCATAACTATGCCCTGGACCCGGAGTGCTCGCCCGAGTTCTTTTATCTGCTGCCTGTCGAGGGATCTGAATTTTTTTATACCCAGATCTGTTACTGCTGAAGTTACCTCACCGGGGACAACTACATTTACCAGGCCGGATGCCAGAAGTTCATTGATGACAAGTCGACTGATCATTTCACCTGCTGTCTGTTCATGACTCAGGTTTTCAAGCGGCAGCACAGCCACGTTTTTTATAAAACTGAAATCAACATCATTACTGATATGATAAGAGGTCTGCCCGCTGCCGCGACATCCAATCATCGTAAACAGCAATAAAACTATACATACCATATAATATTTTTTTAACAGGGTCATCATGCTCTCCTTTAATACAAATAAATTATGTCGCCGGAATGGTGTTACGTATTGTTTGTTCAGTCTGTTAACTCTTCCCTTGCGTTTTCAAATTAACGTGTTAAATACATCCCGGATGACTTTTCTGGCCGTTTGATCCAATGTGGTGCCTTCTGCGCCAAAATGTCTGGTCCAGAAGCTGGCTCCTCCAGAAGTATGCCATGCTGACCATAGGATTTCACCCGACGTCACATCAATGAGCACTAAATGTATCGACACCTCAGGATAAGAAACAGCATTTCCCTTCTTCATTTCAAACGTCCCGACAGAACCTTTGAGGAGGACGTCCAGATCCAGCATATCTCCCAGATTCTGCATGTCTCTGACAGACATGGATTCAACAGACCCGATCCGCAACTCTCTGAATACTCTCTTCACCTCTCCGGGTTCTATAACATTGACATCGCGCGCGAGCAGATCCATAATGACAAGGCTCCTGATCTTTTCATCAGCATATGTATTGGCAGTCAGATTTTCCAGAGGTAAGACAGCTATCCGATATAGATTTTTCGCTGCAATATCAGCATGTTTATAGTTCTTCATATTGCCGATGCAGCCATACAATAAAAATGAAATTGTCAGTAACAGGATACAAGGTAACGGTACATACCTGTTTCTTTTTTCTTTATTGTATAAGCAATATTTTTTTTCATTCATGAACATCACCAGCCAGGTTTATTATATAATTCCCTATGGTTCTCACCGATATAATGCACAACAGCTCATATTATATGTTACCTACTTAAAATCTGCAATTTAAGTACGTGTTATAGCCATGAGTATTGGTCCTGTCAATATCAACGGTTTCTGTATACGAATATGTGAACCTGAGGTCAGCAAATTTTGCGACATACCAGACCAGGTAACCGGAAAAAGAATCTCTTCTTGAAGGAGAAGCATCTGAGTCCGTGTGCACATAATTCAGGTTTATTCTTATAGCAGGCAATGGTATCCAGTCTGCGAGCAGCCCTTCAGACGTGGTCATTATGCCATCAGCATCTACAACCCTGAAATTACCTGAAAAATTAATAAGACGGGCAGGCCTGTAATTGACTATCAAAGATGCATTTTTTGCATCAGATGAAGTTCCGTCAGAGGTTGTATGGCTGAGCCCATAGTTCAGGCTCCCGGACAGTTTTCGGTTCAGGTTTGCATTAATAGATCCATCAAGCTGGTACGTATCTGAGGTCGTTTTATTAGTCAGGGATTCAGATGTATTAAACGCTGCATCAGTGATCATATACACATCCCTGTGAAGCCGTGACCCAACACTGAGAAGTATGGAGTATCTTTCATTTTCTTTATCGTTAAATTGGTATGTATCATTTTTTAAAATTGACAGTGTCGCATCAAGCGTTGGTAGCGGTACCGAGTTAAATGACAGATTATATGTGTTTGATGCAAAATCTAACGTTCCCAAATTATCAAAATTCTCACTCCGCTGCAGTCGTAATGATGCAGTTATCAGTCTGTGGGCTTCCCAGGTAGCAGTCGCACCATATCTCCGAGTAATAATGCTGCCGAAATCGACATCATCTCCGCTCACATCATCGCTGAAAATGTTTTTAAAAATACCCCCCAATGAATTAAATACGGAATCAGGATTCCGGTCGAACCGGTCTAAAGAATAATACAGGTCCATAGCGACCGTTGTATATAATTGTGATCTGGCCCTGAAATCAAGCCCCTGGGTAATTGAATCGGTTTTATCCGTGGTTTCCTTGTTTAATATATCATCAGTACCATAGGCCTCAATTTCCGTAACAGTCACATTTGCCTCAAAAGCCGTCAGTACATTCACGATTTTAAAGTACAACGCTGTGTGTGGCGATGTGAGTTTGATTTCAATCCGGTATATTGAGCTGCCTATATCATGTAAAGAAACAGTCACATTATCAATAGCACGTTCATTCCAGGTTCCTGTCACAATATTGGCGTTAGCGCTGTATGCTTTCCAGCTGGATATATTACCGATAATATCACCGATAACATCCTTATCAACATACACATATATGGTATCAACAGGTTTTGTCCCTGATACTCTTATCCCAATATTCTGATACTGGCCCGCGTTTAAATCAATTCCTGTTGATGTGCTGAGATCATCATCAGCAAGTGCACCATTTGAGGGAAGAAAGTCCACATCCTGGTTGGTTGTGCTTCCAGATGCATAAAATCCTCCAAGGGACGTCCTTTCTCTAAGGAAACTTCCTGTCTGGCTTACAGAAATGTTACTGTCATTCCGGGAATAATTTCCCCTGTATGAAACAGAGTACTGTGCCCTGCTGCCCCAGAAAGAACCCGTATGACCCAACGTATAATTCAGGTTAAAATTATCACTGACAATTTTATTGGTTCTGTCATCAGGATTGTTATTAATACTATGCGTATAATTAAGATAGTACCGGGCGCTTACATCCCCCGGGTATATATTATATCTCGTACTGTATGCAGATCTGATGGAGTATGCATCAATGGTCTGTTCAATATTCTTTGGCGAAACATGGTCAAATTTTTCACGTCTGTTGTAGTCCATCAACAGGGAGGGGAGGTCCCTGGGATTAAAGTTTAGCCGTGCATAATACAGTTCAGTCGTTTCTCTTTCATCATCTCCTAGCCGGTCCTCTGACATCAGCAACCTGTATGGATAGATATACCGTATGTCTCCGGAGTCAAAACTGTCTGACCAGTCTTCCTGTCTTCTATATCCTGTTGAAAAATTATAAAAGGAGTTTCGTAACTGCACATCTATGGCCGGTTCCATTACCCTGTTGTGCGTAAGAGATATTTGATTATTTAGATTCGTTCTTTTGGATTGAATTTCATTAAATCTGAAATAAAGGTTATAAGAAATTGCCCGTGTAAGCGGTTTGTAATACGTTAAGTAATAACTTTCCCGAAACGTCTTTGTATCGGATTCATCTGTACCGTTCTTTTCCGTATCTATACTGTTATAGTTATATCGTGCCTGTCCGCTAAAACTGTCTGCAGACGCATACGTACTGCATAATGTAATTATTAATGCTGTTAAGGCTGTGCTGTAAATTGTTTTCTTCAATATTCCTGTAGTACGGCGATCCCTTATGTTTGATATGTACATGTATTCATTTTATTCAGCCAGAACAGCAATGTCATACGGTTTTTTACCTACCCGTATTTTTTGATCTGTTCTCCGTGTAGTTTTATCAATAATATATACATTGTCAGAACCCCGGTTAACTACATATATCTTGCTCTTTTCCGGGTCCATCATTAATGCGCGCGGATTCTCCCCGACACCGATGCGTCCCATGACAGGAGGCATCATTGAATGGAGATCAGCATTGCCATCGGAGGAGGACCGTAACATAACAATCTCACCGGGCACATCCCGCAAGAGATAGATTCTGTCAAATCCCGGGTCTGAGGTAACAGCCGTAATCCGATTTCCCACATTATTTATAGATGTTACCGCCCCTGTTCCACCGGCCGACAGAATCTTCACTATATTAATGACAGATACATTGTCAGATCCATAATTCGCAACATACACCCTGCCCCGTATATAATCAACATGCAGAGATCGCGGGTCCCAACCCACATCCA
>CAMYJJ010000010.1 GCA_947258735.1 Thermodesulfovibrionia bacterium
TGCAGAATGCCTGTTAATTCAGATTACGTTATTTGTATCAGGCATGTAATGGTTAAAATCTTTACTACGTATTGATTAATTCTATCAAGACTCAATATGGTATAAGACACTCTTACAGGATTCTATCCATCGCCTTACCCGTCAACTGATATCTGTCCGTGAAAACGGTCTCAACACGTCCTCCAGAATGAGATACATCGACGGTACGAGCAGAAGGGTAATAAAAGTTGCGAACAATATCCCGAAACCAAGACTTATTGCCATGGGTATGAGAAATTGCGCCTGCATGCTTTTTTCAAGAATAATTGGCGTCAAGCCCAGTGATGTGGTAAGAGAGGTAAGTACAATCGGACGGAATCTCCGCAGGGCAGCTTCTATGATGGCATCCACCATGTTCATCCCTTCCCTTCTCTTTTCATTGGCAAAGTTGACCAGCAGCAGGGAATCATTTACAACAACTCCGGTGAGGGCCACGACGCCAAACATACTGAGAATACTCAGGTTAAAACCCATGACAAGATGCCCCAGTATGGCCCCGACAAATCCAAAGGGAATCGCGGACATGATAATAAAGGGCTGCATATAACTTCTGAATGGAATGGCCAGAAGGGCATATATAATCAGCAATGACATTGCAAACCCCTTGCCCATACTTGCCATGGAATCCATCCGTTCTTTTTCTTCGCCTTCGAGGTTATAGGTCAACCCGGGAAAGTCATTGACCAGATCATTCAGAACTGTATTTTTCAGGTCCGTATTTATTTCCTCAGCATTGGCTATAGTACTGTCAACACCTGCCGAGACATTAATCACCCTTTTTCTGTCAGTCCTGTTTATCTCGCTGAACCCTCTGCCCTCTTCAACATGGGCGGCACGGCTAAAGGGGACTTCAATGCCATCACTTATCCGGATACGCATCGATTCAAGGTCGCCCAGACTTTTTCTGTCTTCCTCAGGATACCGGACCATGACCTTGACCTCATTGCGTCCCCGTTGAAGACGCAGTGCCTCTGCGCCGTAAAAAGCGGAGCGTATCTGGCGTCCAAGGTCCTGTTCGGTAATGCCCAGCGTGCGGGCCTCAGGTTTAAGTTTAAGCTTCAGCTCCCGCTTGCCCCGGGTGTAATTATCCTCAATATCACTTACGCCGGGATAAGACCGAAGCGCCTGTTTAATCCTGTCAACTGCACGGGCAAGGACCTCAAAATCGTCATGGGCAAGCCGTATGTCAATATTTTTTCCGAATCCCACCAGTGAAGACACAAAACTGATTGAGTCAGCACCCGGAATATTACCAACGGCCTCGCGCCAGGACCGTGCAATATCTGTTGATGCAACACCCCTTTTTTCGGCCTGTGTCAGGAGCAGGGCAACATTGGTAAGGTGCGAGCCTGAAGAACCGCTTGAACCCATGGGGCTGGCAAATAATGTACTGCCCACAGTTGAATAAATATGGCGGATAACACTGGCCCCCTCCTGAAGATCACTATCATAGTCAGCTATCACTTCCTGCGCTTTTCTGACCAGAATCTCCTGTGCTTTGGCTGTCTCTTCAACTGGTGTACCTATCGGCATTTTTAATGTTGCGGTAATAAGGTCACTGTCAACTTCAGGCATGAATCGAAATTTTATGACACCCCCTCCGACAATTCCGACAACAATGAGAAGCATCGCAAGGGCAATGGCAAGCGTAGTGTATTTGTTGTCTATGCAGACAGTTAATAATTTTCGGTACGGGCCGGCAACAAAATGTTCGAGTTTTACAGCAAACCGCTCTTTTATCCGTCTCACGTAGCCGTCGGTTCCGTTTGCAGTACTGACCGGACTCCCAAAACCCAGATGCGCCGGGAGAATCAACAGGGACTCTACCAGAGAAACAAGCAATATGGGTATAACAACGAGGGGTATTACCCTGATAAACTTCCCCATGGTTCCGCTGACAAAAACAAGCGGCATAAATGCAGCAACAGTGGTAAGCACAGAAAATACGACCGGCCTTCCTACTTCTATTGCACCGTCTATGGCTGCATTCATATACGGTTTCTTCATGCCCCGGTGCGTAAAGACATTTTCGCCAACAACAATCGCATCATCCACAACAATTCCAAGCCCCAGGATAAAGGCAAATAAAGAGAGCATATTGATTGATACATCAAATGACGGCATCATAAGCAGGGCACCCAGAAATGAAATCGGAATACCCAGCATTACCCACAGAGCCAGCCGTATCTGCAGAAACAGTCCGAGAATAAGAAAGATAAGGACCAGTCCAATACCTGCATTTTTCAGAAGCAGATTCAGTCTGCTCCGGTAAATATCTGAAAAATCGTTCCAGACTGCCAGCCCCAGAGAGTCAGGGAGTGAACTTCTTTTTGTTTCGACGTAATCCTTAACGATACTGGAGATCTCGAGGGGCTTTTGATCTCCAACACGATATACTGCTATCATGGCTGCTGAAAGTCCGTCCAGCCGCGCAAAGTCATCTGTCTCCTGAAAACCGTCACGCACATCTGCAATATCTCCAAGTTTCACTTCAGTACCATCCCTGTCTTCCAGGATGATTATGTCTTCATATTCCGTCCCTTTATAGCGTTTTTCCTTGGTACGGATAAGGACTTCCCCCCCCTTGGATTTCACTGTACCGCCGGGCAGATCAACAGAGGCTTTTTTTACTCTTTCAGCCAGCTGTCCAAGAGTGAGACCGTAGCGCTGCAATGTCTCTTCTTTTACATCAATTGATATTTCATACGGCCTGACCGCGCGAAGATCGACCTGGGTTATTTCAGGTCTGGAAAGCAGTTCATCCCTGATGGCCTCAGCGCGCTCTCTCAGGCTTCGCTCAGGCGCACTTCCGTAAATCATGAGGGACACCACTTCATTCCGGTTTTCTATCTTGGTGATAATTGCCTTCTCAGCATCTTCCGGGAATGTGGTAATGCGGTCAACCTCGGCCTTGATATCCTGCAGGATAATGTCGATATCTTCACCGGGAAGCACCTCTGCATTTACCAGCCCTACCCCTTCCATGGCAACCGCTTTCACTTCTTTGAGACCGGAAATACTGCTCAGGTTTTCTTCTATCTTCAGAATAATACCGTCCTCCACCTCTTCCGGCCCTGCCCCGGGATACGGAACAGTCACCTGAACAATATCAAAATTTATTTCCGGAAAAACTTCCTGCTTGATCGTATAGGCCATAATCAGTCCTCCAACAATAAAAATCATCATCAGAAGATTTGCAGCTACATGATTATGTGCCATCCATGTAATCTGGCGGTTCATTCTTCTATCATCCAGTACATAATTATTAGTTTTGTCCTATTCCTTTTCATTCATCGGCGAAACATAACATATTGCGTGACAGGTAACGGGTGACGCGTAACACGTGACAGGATAAAAACAGGCTACGCATAACTCATTACTCATTACTCATTACTCATTACTCATTACTCATTACCCATTACCCATTACCCATTACGCTTCACACGTCACGGCCTTCTCAGTTTCATCCCGTCTGCCGCGCCGGAAATATTGGTCATGACAATCATGTCTCCATTATTAAGACCCTTGTCGATAATTACTGCATCACTTTCTACCTTCAGAGCACTGACTTCTATTATCCTCATTTTATTATCCTTATCCATTATCCAGACTGTTGCGTTGTCACGGAATGCAGATCTTGGAATTTTATAAACACCCTGGAGTTTTTTTCCCATCATATGGACTTCAACAAATGATCCGGATGCAAGGGAGACATAACCGGTATTTTTTTTCTTGTCCAGCCCATACGGGTCCTTGACCTCAACGATGATATCCATCATTCTTGTCCTGCTGTCGACCTCACCTGAAGACCGGATAACATGCCCATGCCATGCATAAGCTTCATTTCCAATATCAATGTGGACTGATGCTTCAGCCCCATTCTGCTGCTCACCATAACCGGGTATTTCAAGCCACCGCATCTCATCTGCCGACAGGGGAACAGCAATTTCAGCACTGTCAGTGCCAGACAGAACAGCAACACTGCTGCCTGATCTTACAAACTGTCCTGGATCAACATTTTCAGATTTTATGCGTGCATTAAAGGGGGCTTTTATATTTGTCCTCTTCAGATTAATTTTGGCCTGTTCAAGCTGTGCATTTGCAGAAGCAAAAGCAGCCCTGGCGCTTTTCAGCTGGGGCTCATAGACCACCAAAGGATTGGGAGGGGCACCGCTGTCACTGTTTAACCGTTCCCACTCAGTGCGTGCTATTCTAGCCTGGCTCTCCATTGTTGCCAGATCATATGCAGCCTTTGCCTTTGCTGACTCTGCCTGCTCAACAGCAAGCCGGTAATCAACATCTTCTATCTCAAAAAGAGTTTCTCCTTTTCTGAAAAAACCTCCTACCACCAGAGAGGGTGACACGGAAATCACGCTGCCGCTTACCTGGGGAATGATGGATACCTCCCTTGATGCTTCAACTGTGCCTGTACCTCTTACCGTAATGCTGATATTCTGTTTTTCCGCCTTTAAAACCTCAACGAGTATGCCGGGATCTTCATTGACTTCCCTGACCGGGGCCTGACGTCTGGCGATCATTGTCTTCATTATGACAGCGCCAAGCACAATAATAATAATAGGGACTACTATTTTTAAGAATTTATTTTTCTTGCTCATTGGTTATTCCTCTGTCTATTCATAAGTTCAAAGTGGAACGTTAAATTTAAAAACATGAGTTAATTATTAATATTTTTTTCTCCAGTTATTTGCTTTTTAATATTTAATTTTTATCTATCTTATTCACCCAGGTCCCCCCGAGGGAGCGGGCAAGCTGGATATTATCAGAAATAAGCTGCCTCTTTGCCTTCAATAAACTGCTCTCGGCATTAAAAAGTCCAAGCTGCTCAGTAAGAACAGGCAGGTAATCACTGAGCCCCTGTAAGTATCTCTCAAGAGCCAGGCGATGGGAATTTTGTGAAGCATTTACCTGATCACCCAACATATCGATCCGTTTTCTTGAAGCATGTATTCTGGCCAGTGCGTCTTCAACCTCCCTGAAGGCGTTCAGAATAGACTGATGATATACTGCCAGTTGACCTCTGAATTCAGCTTCTGCACGATCCACTTCTGCCTTTCTTCTGTTTCCGTCAAAAATCGGCTGGGCAATCTGCAGCAGAGCGCTCCATAAAATATTGGGAGAATCGAGGATCGTTGCCACTTCGTCACTTGCACCTCCATAGCTTCCAACGAGGTTAAAAGAAGGGAACCTCTCTGCAATAGCGGTGCTGATCCTTTCATTACTTGCTTTAAGTTTCATGAGGGAAGAAATGATATCAGGCCTGTTCATGAGAAGTTGTGAAGGCAGGCCTGTCTGTATTTCAGGTGAATTGATCAAATTCTTATTATTACCGGCTATTTCTTTATCAGGAAACCGCCCAATAATGACAGACAGGGCATTCAAAGTAACAGCCAGGTTTGACTCAAACACCGGTCTCTGGGCCTTTGCTGCCGCCAGGTTCTGCCTTGACTGGTAAAGGTCTATTGAGGGGACCAATCCTTCCTTATACCGGCGTTCTACTCTTTCAAGGGTGTCCTGAAATGATGCTATGGTGTTATCAGACAAAGCAAGTTGTGCATGCTGTTCAACAGCCTGGTAATAAAGTTCTGCCACCTGCGCCGTTATACTTATGTATAAGGCCTTAAGGTTTTGTTCTGTTGCCAGCATATCAAAACGGGCCGCATGTGTGGCTGAGTCCACTTTTTTCCACAGGTCTATCTCATAGCCTGCTCTTGTTGAGAGAGAATAAGCAGCAGAAGCTGCAGCACCAGATATGCCTGCCTGCCGGATCCTGCCCCCTGAACCTTCAATGCTTATATTGGGCAGTTGGGCAGATCCGGTTTTTTCCAATATTGAAATCGACTGCTGAAGACGTTCATAGGCCTGCACCAACTCAAGATTATGCTGAAACGCCTCCTCCATTAAATAATCCAGCCTGTCATCGCCAAACCGTTTCCACCATCGTTCTTCAGGAGTGTGTTCACCAGTCTGATGAGAGAATGTGGACGGTATCTCAAGAACAGGTCCCTTTATCTCGGATTTATGTACTGAACACCCCGTTAAAATGACAGTAATAACGATTATACATATTGTATTTTTCATTTCGCCTTCATCCCTTCGCCTTCATCCCTGCAGTTACGTACGGCAGCATAAGACCAATTAATGAATCAGCATCCATATCAGTGTTCATTTTCTTAAACTCTGTATTTATATGTCCGCATATATGCATGGTGTGAAAAAGCGCCCCCAGGGTGAAATGCAGCCGCCAAAAAATAATATCCCTGGAATGCTCAGTTAATGATCTGCAGGCAGTTTCATGGAGCAGGGTAAACAGAGGCTTAATATATCTCACAAACACATCTCTTACGGTATTGTCAGGATCCGTGAAAGACCTGCCTATAAAGGTGAAGAAATGTTCTGCCCCCGGGCTGGATTCCCTGAAATTCAAGGTAGGTTCGATAAATGCAGACAATACCGACTTTATATCAGGATGCTTTCCTTTTTTTTCTGCCTCTGCCTTTACCTCTTCCAGTCTTCTTTTTCTTATACTGTTTAATGGCAACAGCCTTCGCTTAATCACTTCTTCAACAAGTGCTTTTTTGGAACCAAAGTGATAATTCACCGCAGCAAGATTGACCCGCGCCCTGCTGGTGATCTCTCTGAGCGATGTTCCTCTGTACCCGTTCCGGGCAAACAGATATTCCGCTGCATCAAGAATGCTCTGTTTTGTATCACTCTGTACCCCTTTTTGCTTATTCATACAATTAATTTAAACACTTGTTTGAATTAAAGTCAATATAACGCTGTTTCTTCATGTCGCAGCAAAGGGGGAAGTATTATGGATTGGGGAACAATAAATTATGATATGTTAATTTATTTGCAAACGGATTCATGGCCGGCACACCTGCTCTTAATAAATGACCCGGCTTCTTCTGCATCCAGAGGCCTTGAGAATAAATATCCCTGCGCATAGACACATCCCAGTTTCTTTATTTCCAATAACTGATCCTGTGTTTCGATTCCTTCAGCTATCACACGCATATCCAGGTTAGATGCAAGATTGATAATTGATCGGACGATTTCCATGTTCGTCTTAACATTCATCATGTTATCTACAAAGGATTTATCAATCTTCAGGGCATCAGCCGGGAATTTTCCCAGATAACTTAATGATGAATACCCCGTACCAAAATCATCGATATATATTTCAATATGCAAGTCTCTCAGTTGCATCATTTTAAATGCAGATTCTTCAGGCTGTTCCATGATTACGCTTTCAGTAATTTCAAGACAGATGCTGGACGGGTCAATGTCAGTTTTCACAATAGCCTCCTTGATCTGCTCAATGAAATCCGGCTGCAAAAACTGTTTACTGGAAATATTGACACTTATTTTCAGGGGTTGATTCATGGGAAATTGCTCATGCCAAGCTTTCATCTGACGAAAAGCCTCATAAAGCACCCATTGACCAACAGGTAATATAAGGCCTGTCTCTTCAGCCACGGGAATAAAATCCAATGGAGGGACTAACCCGCTATCGGGATGCTTCCATCGAATCAGGGCTTCGAAACCATATAATGTATCATTGGTCGTATATACCACCGGTTGAAAATGAAGTAAAAACTCTTTGCGCTCAAGCGCTCTTCGAAGGTCCGTGTCCAGTTTCAGGAATTTTGCCACCTGCTGGTGCATCGTAGCATCAAATACAATATGGCGTGCCCTGCCAAGTGACTTTGCCTTATACATGGCAGTGTCAGCGTCACGTATGATATCGTCAGGTTGGCTGTAATCAGAATTACTGAAAGCAATTCCGATGCTGACAGACGAGTACACCTCACGCTTATCCGGATAAAAGGGTGTCTGGAATATTTCATAAATGCGGTCAACAACAGGGACAACCGTATTTACATGTACGATATCATCGAGAAGGATCGCAAACTCATCTCCTCCAAGTCGCGCAAACGTATCATTGGCGCGTATACAGGCCTGAAGGGTTTGTGTAATTTCAATCAAAAGCTGGTCACCTGTCAAATGCCCGAGACTGTCATTTATGTTTTTAAAATGATCAATATCCAAAAACAGGATAGCAAACAAATACTCCGGGTTTCTGAGTGAACGGGCATGGGCTACTTTCAGGAGCTCCTTGAACATGGCCCGGTTGGGCAGATTCGTCAGCGAATCGTGATATGCCATATGCTTAATATGTTCTCCCGCATACTCACATTCTATTAATTTTTGTTCAAGCAATATATTGTTTTCTTCAAGCTTTTTATGTAAATCTCTTTTTTCCTGCTGTTCATTAAACAGCTGCACTGCCTGCTTTACTATTATTTTAAGTTCCCTGTCATTCCATGGTTTCGTGATATAGCGATGCACATTCCCCTTGTTTGTGGCTGAGAGAATGGAATCACTGTCAGAAAACACTGACAATACGAGACGAATGATGTGCGGATCGCTTTGTTCAATTTCTTTCAGTAACGTTAGTCCGTCCATTTTCGGCATTCCGAGATCAACGACAACAGCATGTACATCTCTCCTTTTCAGTATAGCAAGCGCATCCTCTCCACTTTCGGCAAAAAGGATATCATAGGGTTCGTCAATCATTACCCTTTTGATTGCGCTTAATACATCCGGCTCATCGTCAACAAACAGAACTGACCGCTTTTCCACTTACTCCTCCTTAATTATTAACATGTACTCTGCTCTATATATCGGATATAAACCATAAGTTCCAAATAGTATTTTTTCTTTATTTTATATGGGGGTTATCCCCATGCCTGTATACATTTCATACATTGATCCAAAATGGCGTGCATATAACTGCAGCATATCGTCACTATCAGGACTCCCTGTCAATGATTGATAAAAGGCGGGTATCCTCAGTCTGAAACATCAGGAAGTAATCAGGATAACAAATTACATAAATTCTGCCCAATCTCCGTTTTCAAGTACCTGATTAGGCCGGAAATATTTCTTATAGGACATCTTGGGGTTTTCTTCTATATAAAAACCGAGATAGTAATATTGCTTTCCGAGCTTCCGGGCAAATTCTATTTCCTGAAGAATACTGAATATGCCGGGCCTCCTGTCCAGATACACCGTGTCATAATAAAAATAATTAGTCGAAAGTGCATCTCTTCCTTCATCCACAATCCCGACCCCGACCAGCGTGTCTTCATGAAAATAGTTCATCTCGATGATACTGTCGTAACCATGATGAAGAGCCGTCAGTATTTGTATTGAATCCCCGAGGTCCTCTTTTTTCCCTTCTGCGTGTTTTGCATTTACATATGTATGATAGAGCATTATTTTTTCGGTTGTTAAAGAAGATGAATCAGAAACTACAATCCGTATATCCTTATTCTTTTTCAATGTCCGGGTATGGCTTCTTCCCGGTTTAAATTTGTCTGATTCAACTCTCAATGGTCTGCACTCACTGCATGTCTCACACACATTCCTGTAAAATATTCTGCCCAGCCTCCTGTATCCCCGTGAAAGATAGAGGTGGAAATTCCCGGCCTCCTTTTCGTCAGGAACCAGGTATTCGATTGATGCAATACGCCCGTCTTTGAAATAAGGGCATGGAGAATGTTCCTGAAAGACCTGTGAAGCGGTCCCGGATGCATGGTCTGATTTCATGATGTTATTCTACATGAATCAGCGGCATAAGCTTTTCTTGAATATATGCTGCAGGATTGATGCGATGCGCTTCTCCGAAATTGTAAGATCACAACATATCTTATGAGTAGCTGACAACCGCTCCTTCGATATTGACGATGGCCTGTAAAAACACATTCACCACGTCCGGATCAAAATGAGTGCCGCTGAGAGACCGTATGTGCTCAATCACCTTTTCCTGTGGCCAGGCAGCCCGGTACGGTCTGTCAGAACGTAGAGCATCCCATACATCTATGACAGCAAATATTCTTGCTGAAACAGGGATCGCTTCTCCTTTAAGGCCCTTTGGATACCCGGTGCCGTCCCATTTTTCGTGATGATAGTAGGGAATGTCAATAGCTGACCTCAGGTATTCAACCGGATACAGCATCTTATAGGCATACTCCGGATGCATTCTCATAATTTCCCACTCCTCATCTGTTAACGGTCCGGGTTTCAGCAGAATGCTGTCAGGGACACCCATTTTGCCGATATCATGAAGAAGTGCACCGCGCCGGAAATGAGTGATTGTATCTTTCTTTATCCCCATTTCACGGGCTATATGAACGGTTAATTCCGAGACTCTTTGCGTGTGTCCCTCTGTTTCCCTGTCCCTGAGGTCAAGGGCATGTGACCATCCTTCAATAGTCGTCTCATACGCAAGAATCAACTCGGTATTGGATTGTTGAAGATCACTGAATAAAGTAGAATTATCAAATGCAATTGCCCCCAGGTCAGCAATGGCTTCCATGAACTCTATCCAGTCCTGATCTACTTCTTTAAACGTGCGGTGAAATACTTCAAGCACTCCGTTGACCTGTCCCTTGGCAATGAGAGGAACAGCTGCGTACGAGATAAAGCCCTCCTGCAGAAAAAGCTCGTAATTAATACATCCTTCAGTATTTTCTTTCAAATTCGGGATATTGATAATGCGTCTCTCCAAGGCTGCCCGGCCTGCATGGCTCTCACCGAGACGGAATTTCCTGTATTTAAGAGAATCAGATTGAAACCCTTTACTTTTCACATACTCCAGACTCTTTGTGTATTTGTTACGCAGCAAGACTGAGGCTGCATCAATTTCAAGATATTTCATTGTGTGGTCCAGGAAGGCATCAAGAGTAATTTTGAAATTCATATTGCCGATAATCGCCTTATCAATTGACCTCAGTGCCTTCAGCCTGTTGATCTGGGTCTGTATTGTGGCTTCATCGCGCTTACGGTCTGATATGTCCCTCACAACGTGTATCAGTCCTTCAACATCGCCTTTTTCATCAATCCTGGGAATGGCCCGTATTTCAATATATTTATTCAGGTGAGGTTCAAAGAACTCTACCTCAGATGGAGTGCCTGTATGAACGCACTTTGATCCTCCGCATTCTTCAGGGGCATCCCCGGTCCCATGAAAACATGTATAACATTTCAGTTCATTCCCCTTTGAGGAGAGCTCCAGCATGGTATCTGCTGCGTTATTGTATCTTATAATATTAAAATCCCTGTCATGGACCGTGATCATATCCGTAATTGAATTAAATGTTTCTTCCCAATCCTGTTTTGACTGCTTTATTTCTCTGGTATGGCGGTCAATGCGCCTTGATGCATTCCACATGATCCCGAAGAGAACAACATACAGGACAGCAAATCCGATCATTGTCCAGTACCAGATAATCATCCTGTGATGCTGTATCTCGTTATACAATGCATCCATATTTTTGTATATTTCTACAACCACGCTGACTTCATTGTCATTAAAGCTGAGCGGTACATAGAGCTCGAGCAATCTTTGACCTTTACCTCCAGGATGTTTCCCGTGGTCATGATACGATTGACCATCACTGCTCACGGCGTTATCAGTATGTGAATTATGTTCAATATGACCTTTTGAGCCGAGACTTTTGGCACTGGTCAGCTCGGAAATCCTGTGACCATTCAGGGCCTTTTTCAGGTCATGGTTTTCCGGAAACCTCTTGCCGACATTTTCTCTTTCACTTGACCACACAAGCTCCATGTCCCTGTTCCATATCACAACTGACTCCACGTACGGACCAAGTGAGAGATGTTCGATTTCTTCGGAAAACATGTCATACTCTTTGCCTGTTTTCGCTTTGAGCAGCTCTTCCCTCTCAAAGTGTTTTACCACATTATTAATTACAATATGAGCCGTATCATTAATGCCCTGCTCTATCATGTTCCGCTCCATGGCATCGCCAAGGATCTTTCCAAAGGCAAATGTAAATACAATCATTGCCGCGAGTGTTATCAGGGAAAAGCGTTGAATGAGGCTTAAATGTTTCATAATAATTTAATCAATTGAATCAATATTGCTGTCATGTTTACACGTAGGTACACCCCGTACTGCATAAGGGTAGCATCCTCTTTCTGCCCGTTTCTTATCGGCTGACAACACATACTTCTTAAGTATTATTTTACATTGAGAATCGATGTGCTGCCCTTACATACCGGTACTCATACATCGCTGGGTCCGTGAACCATTCTGAGCAGATATACGACGTATTACCTTTATTTATGAATAGCGCGGCTCTTCGTGTATCATATTGCTATGAATCATGATCCGAAGTGGAAATTTGCCGTTGACAGGGGCGGTACCTTTACTGACATTGTCGGCCTTGACCCTGACGGTGAATTTCATTCCTTAAAACTGCCTTCTCATTCAAGTTCGTATACAGAAGCCTCTATCGAGGGAATCAGAAGAATTCTGGGCATTGCTTCTGACCGGCCCCTGCCTGAAGATCAGATCGAGGGAATCAGGTTTGGAACAACTGTTGCTACAAATGCGTTACTGGAAAGAAAGGGCGGCAACGTGGCCCTGCTTATAACAAAAGGGTTTTCTGACCTTTTAGAAATCGGATACCAGAGCAGGCCTGATATTTTCAGTCTTTGCATTAAAAAACCATCGCTCCTGTATTCACATGTTTTTGAAATAGAAGAACGTATCGATGCAAGCGGTACATTGATCCACGCGATGAACAGAGATCAATTGCCGGAGCTTATTGATCGTCTGAAAACAGCACACATAGATGCTGTGTCAGTTGTCCTGCTGCACTCATGGTCCAATCCTGTGCATGAAATACAGCTTGAAGAGGAACTGAGGAAAAAAGGAATGGAGCATATTTTTCTTTCGCATAAAACAGTCAACCTGATTAAGGTAGTAAGCCGGGGGCAGAGTACGCTCGTTGATGCCTACCTGAGCATGATCCTGGGAGCATATATGGATGGCATCAGAAAAGAAACAGGGGATATTCCTGTTGAATTCATGCAGAGCAGCGGTATGCTCACCCGTCCGGATACCTTTACCGGGAGGAACGCCATACTTTCGGGACCGGCAGGCGGGACGGTAGCTGTAGCAGCACTGCCTGACGACAATAATATGAGCGGTCTGATTGGTTTTGATATGGGAGGAACATCCACGGATGTTTGCAGATACGAGGGGCGGTTTGAAAAAATATATGAGAAGACAGTTGCAGGCATCCCTCTTCAGACAGAAATGCTTGATATTGTCACCGTAGCATCAGGGGGAGGTTCAATGTTAACATTTGATGGCCAGCGTATGACTGCAGGCCCTGAGTCGGCAGGTGCTCATCCGGGACCTGCATGTTATGGTCTGGGAGGACCCCTTGCCGTCACCGATGCAAATCTGATAACAGGACGGATCATCCCGTCTTATTTTCCGGAGAGTTTTGGACCGGGAGGCACGTCTCCTCTGGACCGTAAAGCGTCTCACATAAAATTTAATGCCCTGAGCGATGAAATCAATTCCTCTATGGGTACAGACTACAACACCCGGGACATGGCACTGGGATTTCTCAGGATAGCCAATGAAAAAATGGCCATGGCGATCAAGGAAATTTCTGTATCCCGCGGTTTTGACGTCAGGAATTACGGGCTCGTATGCTTCGGAGGTGCAGGAGGACAGCATGCCTGCTCCATAGCAAACCTTCTTGGAATTGATACGATCCTGATCCATCCCCTGAGCAGCGTATTGTCAGCTTACGGCATAGGTCTTTCCAGACGATCATGGAAGACCATGAGAACAGTTCTGCATCCGTATACAATAAATACGTATAAACAACTCTTAACCATAATCAGGGACATCGAATCCCGCCTCATCAGTAAAAACAGGCTGGACAGCAAAGAATTGATAAAACAGCATGCCATAGATATCAGGCCAAAGGGGTCTGATACCTATCTGACAGTTGAACTCAGAGACTTCAATAAAACAGTAGAGGAGTTTACAGCCCGGTACAAAAGATTGTTTGGATTTGCTCCTGACATTACAAAGCTTGAAGCAGTCAATATACGAGTAGAGCTGCTGGAGTCAGGTCATTACATGCCTTCGTTTAAGAAGTCTGCTAAAACGGAAGGCAGCAGTAACACCCCTGATGCGTACCGTGCCATATATTATGCTGATGGGTGGGTAAAGGCCCCGGTCTATCTGACTTCCTCTCTTCAATCTCATGCGAAAATAGACGGACCGGCATATATAATTGACAGAGATATTACCCTCATAGTTGACCCGGGATTTCATGCAGTTTCAGATGCTTCAGGTGTAATAACAATGAAAAGGGTCGCGGACATGAAGCAGGTCCAAAAAGGAAACACAGGTCATCCCGATCCTGTCCTGCTTGAAGTATTTAATAACCTGTTTATGGGTATTGCCACAGAAATGGGGATAACTCTCCAGAATACGGCATATTCTGTAAATATCAAGGAACGGCTCGATTTCTCATGCGCCCTGTTTGATGCAGAAGGAGGGCTTATTGCAAATGCCCCGCATATCCCTGTTCATCTGGGATCTATGGCAGATACGGTAAAAGCGCTCATACAGGACAGACAGGACGATATGAGTGAGGGTGACATGTATCTCACAAACAGCCCGTATCACGGCGGCTCGCACCTCCCTGATCTCACCATTATATGCCCTGTGTTTTCTGATCAGGGAGATATTATTTTTTATACAGCGGCCCGGGGCCACCATGCAGACATAGGCGGCACTACTCCGGGATCAATGCCGCCTGCCTCCTCTCATATTGATGAGGAAGGCGTACTTATTCATAATTATGCAATAGTGCGTAAAGGCGAATTCAGGGATCAAGCCCTTAAGAAGATGCTTTCACACGGCATGTATCCGGCAAGAAATATCAGTGAAAGACTTCATGACTTCAGAGCGCAGATCGCTGCCTGCCGCAAAGGAATGAAAGAGCTTGCACACCTGCTTGATCACTATGGAACAGGGATGGTCACGGCATATATGAGACATGTTCAGAACAACGCTGAGTTCTCTATAAAAAAAACCTTGATGAGCTTCCTGAATGAAAATGATACATTTATATCATCATTTGAAGACTACCTTGATGACGGGACAGAGATCAGGGCATCGCTGAACATCACCGCAGGCAATAATGCTCCTGAAACCGTACGGGCTCTCATTGACTTCACAGGGACCGGCAGTCAGCATGACAATGACAATCTGAATGCCCCGGAGGCGGTCACCCGTTCAGCCATCCTATATGTCCTGAGGACGTTGACAGATCAGGAAATTCCATTGAACAGCGGGTGCCTGAAGCCTGTAGATATATTAATACCTTCAGGATCCATTCTCAGTCCGGTATATCCTGCACCCGTAGCATCGGGAAATGTCGAAACTTCCCAGCGGATAGTTGATGTACTGCTTGGCGCCTTTGGAATAGCTGCCGCCTCTCAGGGAACCATGAACAACCTGCTTTTTGAGGCAGAAGGAGAACCTCCCTACTATGAAACCATTGCCGGAGGTTCAGGCGCACTACAGGGGTGTCCCGGAGCATCCGGTGTTCAGGTGCATATGACCAATACCAGAATAACTGATCCTGAAATTATGGAATTCAGGCATCCCGGTGTGAGGCTGAAACAGTATAGACTGCGCAGGGGATCTGGAGGGAAAGGCAGGTTCAGGGGCGGTGACGGTGTTGTAAGAGAACTTACATATTTAAAACCAGCCACCGTATCTGTCATATCAGAAAGACGGAAATATCCACCCTATGGTATGAAAGGGGGAAACCCGGGTCAGCAAGGGGCAAACTTCTTAAAGAAAACCGATGGAACATTAATAAGCCTGAAACATCGTGAAGTACTTAAAACAGAACCGGGAGAATCAATCGTTATTGAAACACCAGGCGGCGGAGGATACGGGGTAAATGACAAATGACTAAGCTCAAATGCCAATTGGACGTCAACCTGTTATTTATTATTTGAACTTAATTTGACATTTGGATTTTGTCATTTGTCATTATTAAGTTATTCTTCATCCAGTTTAGCTATGAGCTCTGATGAAAGAGTAATATCCGCCCCTTCTTCTTCCTTGACCATCTTAAAAAAATCGCAGATAACACAATTCCCGTATTTCTGGGCAAAAGATCCCTGTATCCTGCCTCCGCACATACTGCCGGCTATGGCCCAGCATGCCCTTCCTGAATTTTCACCTTCATGTACCCCATCCAGTCTGGATTCAGTTGCAGCGGGACATACGCCAAGTTCATGGACTTTTACCCCGCCAGGTTCTCTACCGCATTTCTTGAATTCCCAACAGTTTAATTTTACTTTCACTTTCATATCACTTCTCCCTTTGATTCATGTTACTTTGTTACTAAAGTTTTTTCTGGTTCAAGATTAAGGGCCAGAAACATCTCCACAACCCCTGCATCAAAATGAGTGCCCACAAGCGATCTTATATGTTCCTCGACTTTTTCTTTTGGCCATGCCGGCCTGTACGGTCTGTCAGATCGCAATGCATCCCATACATCAACCACAGCAAATATTCTTGCCGACAAGGGAATGTTTTCTCCCCTTAAACCTTCCGGATACCCCGATCCGTCCCATTTTTCATGGTGATAGTAGGGAATATCCATTGCCGGACGTAAATGCTCAACGGGATAGAGAAGGTCACGGGCATAGACAGGATGAAGCCTCATGATGACCCACTCCTCGTCCGTCAGTTTTCCCGGCTTGAGCAGTATGCTGTCAGGTATCCCCATTTTACCTATATCATGCAGAAGCGCTCCTCTTCGTATATGCACCATATCTTCATTTTTCAGCTGAAATTCATTGGCGATTCTCACGGTAAGCTCGGTTACCCGTCTTGAGTGACCTTCGGTCTCCTTGTCCCTCATATCCAGAGCACGCGCCCATCCTTCAATCGTTGTGTCATAGGCAAGGGACAGCTCCGCATTTGAACGCTGAAGCTGATCAAACATGCTCGCATTATCAAGCGCAATGGCCCCCTGATCTGCAATTGCCTCCAGAAAATCCAGCCATCCTGCTTCATGGTCCTTATACGAACGGTTAAATAATTCCAGAACTCCCTTTACCTGTCCCTTGGATATAAGGGGGACAGCATAGTAAGACACAAATTCTTCATCATAAAACGTCTCTGATCTGATAAACCCTTCCACGTTTTCTCTCAGGTCGGGAATGGTGACTATTTTTCTCTGTATGGCTGCGCGACCGGCGTTGCTTTCACCAAGTTTTAACCGGGTATATTTCAGGGCCTCGGAACGAAAGCCCTGGCTTGCCACATACTCAAGCATCTGTGTCTGCTGGTTCAGGAGTAAGACAGACGCTGCATCAATACTCTGCTGGGAAACGACCTGTGTGAGAAAAACATCAAGCGTTACATGAAGATCAAGACTGGCAATAATGGCCCGGTCAATGGACCTCAGCGCATTAAGCCTGCCGACCTGCTGCTGAATAATCTCCTCGGTATGCTTTCGAGCTGATATGTCCCTGATGATGGCGGTAAAAAAGATATCATCTCTTATCTTCCACGATGATATTGACAGCTCCAGCGGAAATTCCTTGCCTCCCTTTTTCAGCCCTGTTAACTCAATAATTTTGTCCGGCATTTTCATTTTGCCTGTTTCGATATACCGCTGAATCCCCTTTTGGTGCTTATCATGATACCTCTCCGGCATGATCATCGTAACAAGATGGCCAACCACTTCCTCAGGCTTGTAGCCAAAAATATGTTCTGACGCCCTGTTCCAGAATATAATCTCACCCCTGCTGTCAATATAAATAATCGCATCACTTGCATTTTCAGCTACAGACCGGAAACGCTCCTCACTGTCAATGATCGTTTCCTCGGCAAGTTTTCTCCGATCAATTTCTGCTACAAGTTCTTTTCGCGCAACTGAAGTTTGTTTTATATTTTGAGACATTGTATTAAATGCCTTCGCCAGTTGGCCAATTTCATCATCAGACGTAATATCAATCTGTGTATCAAGGTTTCCACTGCCTATCTGTATTGAAGCCTCCTGAAGCTTCCTGAAATTTCTCGAGATATATTGCGATATAATCAGACCTATAAGAATACCGAACAGGGTGACGATCAGGGTCGTTAATAATGTGCGGTTTCTCAATTCATACACAGGTGCAAACAGCTCATCCGCTTCCTGGCTGACTAACATTGTCCAGTTCAGTCCTTTTGTATCTCTCAACCTCTGTGAATGGACATGGGTAAGTATTATTTCTTTATTACTGTCATTTCTTGTTTGCTGATACTCTGATATGTCCGATTTCATGTGATTATCATGAAGATGCGACTGCCCGTCCTTTCCGAGCATGTGGCTAATATTTTCCATGAATGTAAAATCATCGGTTGAATAAAGAGCATTTCCTGTATCATTTACAAGGGTCAGGTTCATGGTTTTATATTTTCTCGTGAATCCCGAAGAATCAAGTGTGATATAGCCGACTATGTCCTGAAAGTTTAAGACAGCTTTTATTACACCGCTAAAATAATCATATTCATTCATCACCCTTATTGCGATGTTAATGGAATATATTTCTGCGCTTTCATCAAATTCAATGTCACTGACATATACCCCCTTGTCCTTTGCCTCTTGCCACCACTCTTCATCTGCCTGCAAATAGTCGCTCGTTTTTCCGGTCTGGGCCACATTTGCGCCATATTCGTTGGTTACAAAAATCTCCCCAAAGACTTTAAAATCCTCGTCCTGGTCAAATAATTCCTGTTTTTCTTTTAGCTCCATTGCCAGCTGGTTATGCTGGAGCTCATGCATGATTTTCGATATATCGGGTCCGCTCCCGGACTTCCACTGCTCATCTATTTTTCTTATATGCTCTTCAACATTCTTCAGTTGACTGAATTTAAGATTGGATGTATCGACCTCTCTCTGCAGAGATATATCATGTGACATGGACTGAAAAAGATCGATCTTATAGTCAATTTCTCTTTCTATTTCATCAAGGACATTATGGGCAATCAAATCAGTATTCTCGATGAACATCCCCTGGAGCAGACTCTTGCTATAATCAGTGGCCAGAAGTCCCGTAACTGAACTCAGAATGATTACAGCCAGAAAACCTAATGTTAATTTATGAAATAATTTCATTATAAAATCCGCGGCTTTTTATGACCATCCTCATGAATAAATATGCAAAATACATCCATGTACTATCTCTTATCGGTTATTGATTAAAATATCTTAATTGTAATAATGCATTTACCGGAGGTTCATATTCCGTATATGCATACTTCATGTATACTATTTGGGTATGAAGCAAATGCACCTTTTTCCCGGCCTTGATGCAATACAAATAACGCGATATCTTCAAAAATCTGTCAGGAAGCATCTCATCGTGACTATTACTGACAATGCCACTATCATGCTCTCAATGAAAAGTAAAAGAGAGCATGTCTCTCTCCGGCTGCACAGGATGTTTCTTTCTGCAGGCCATGATGTACTGGATGAACTGGCAGGATATATCAGAAACAGCCGAATAAAGACACCCATGATCAGGAATTTTATCGATGGTAACACCCATAACATCAGGAAAAAGCCCCCCCGAAGAATAACATGTCTGCATAAAGGTAAAAGGTTCAACCTGCTGGAGATATTCAACAATGTCAACGCAGAGTATTTTGATGGGACAATTGCTTCTTCCATTACCTGGAGTACCAGAAGTCCGAGGAGGTCAGTAGCAAAACGGACCCTGGGGAGTTACTCCCAGGACATGGATATGATACGGATCAATCCGGTTCTTGATTCTGCAAACGTCCCCGGATATTTTCTTGCATATGTGGTGTATCATGAAATGCTTCATGCCGATCTGAATAATGAACCATCAACAGGCAAAAGAACTGTCCACTCCCGTGCATTCAAAAGACGGGAAAAATTATTCCGTCACTATGACCGTGCCATGGCATGGGAAAAAAAGAAGTGGGGGTAAGATTCAGGTATTCGAGTCATAATTGGACCTACGGTTGATGTTCAACCTCTTCAAGAAAGAGCAGGCTCTTCCTTAGGCCTCATTAACCTTCTGCATCAGCATGTCAATTAATAAATACCCCCCAGCAGAATTACGAAGTATTAGACAAATATGTCATTCCGGCAGTCCTTTAGCCGGAATCCAGCCCATATAGAAAGACTCTGGATTCCCGCTCAAAAGACCGCGGGAATGACAAATAAAAGAGTTTATGATTTCCCCCTAAGCAGAGCCACGAGGAATTATTTTGTTTAAACTGATCACCCTTCAAGTTCTCTCCTTAACATCCCGATAACATACGCAGGAATGATTACACATGTAAGCACAGGGAGGTGTCATGATGTTTAATTCATTGGAGCAGTGCCATATATGCAGGAACGAATATACGTCCATGCATGTAGAAGTAAAACCGGGAATACTGATTTATGCATGTTCTTCCTGTCTGGAGAAAGCAAAGGACAGCTTTATCTGGGTCTGTATCACGTGCGGCAAAACATATTTCAGGCCCAGGGAAATGGTGCTCAACAGGCTGCAGGGCTACGGACTGGACAATGCAAACGTTCTCTGTGATGGAGCACAGCTTATTATGGGGATTGATATATGCATTGACTGCGATCCCCAGGGGATTTTGGATTATGTGCAGTCGGGAGATGCGGATCTTGATGTTGCAATGTGCTAGACAGCCGGTTCATTTCGTCTGCCATTTGTAATCTGAAATTTAATTGATATGCGGCAGTATTGAGGTCGGCTGCATAAAGGTTACGCGTAATCCTCCGCTACAGGCCGCTTTTTCCCTATACCATACCGCTCATAGAGGGATGCTGCAAAAAGATAATCCAGTTGTTTAATTGATGCCGGGCAGGAGCCAAAGACCTTTTCCCATACATCCCATCGTTCCATACATAAGTAGACAAGGGTGCTGTCTGAAATATGCGTTCTTAAGCGTCTGTAAAGATAACGGTACATGGCAAGCCTGAGCGGTTTAACATACCTGACCTTGGCATCATCACCTGCAATCATTTCAGCACATGTCAGTCTGCTGCCCGGATAATTGTTTTCTATCTTCTTTTTCATCTCCGGATTAAAACGCAGGCTTCCAATCGATATCCAGGCCACCCTGTCAGGATGAATGGCAGAAAAAACATCATCTACAAGTTTTTCATATCCCGTTTCCCATCCATTATGAAATATCATCGGATCAAAATGAAGACCTATGAGATACCCTGCCTTATAGACCTTATGCATCGCATTAATCCTTTTTTCAAGGGATGCCGTTCCATGTTCTTCTGAGGATATAACCTGTTCCGGATTAAGAGACCATGATATGACAGTCCTGTTTCTGTGGTTGATTCCAAGAATGGAATCAACCCTGTCAGACTTTGTCTTTAGTTCCAGAACAGCATTGTCAATAGCTGAAAACTCCTGAATAAGCTCCGCAGCCTGTCCGGTGCCTGTTTCCAGGGCAAGACTGTCACCCAGCTCCCAGGTGCCTATACGGAACAGTCTTTCCGGTTCTTTTCTTATTTTATCCCTGACCTCATCCAAGAGCTCAGGGACCTCTTCCACGAGCTTTGTAACACCATCCGTCAGATAATTCTGAAGAAAACAGTAAGAACACTCAAATGGGCAGTTATGTACAGACCTCAGGACATGGACATTACAGCAAAGATATTTTTCATTAAAGGTTGCGCAGACTTTCATGGCCTCGCCCTTTTTTCCTACCCTGTGCAGCTCATCTTTCCCGTCCCTGAAATGAACCGCATTTACCTTCATCGCTTAAAGCTCATCAAGAATTGATTCAATGGCGACTTTGATTTCATCCGATTGGAGGTTATGTAGAATTCCGGACCATTTTACCGGGTCGCTGATCGATATAGTAATGTCTATTTTCTTGTTTTCAAGGGTCCTGTCCCAATGTATCTTTAGTTCTTTTTGCAGGTTGGTTGCTTTGACCGCCTTTTCTATTCTTTTATTTGAAGCACTGAGAATGGGGAACTTCCTCAGGTGAAGAAGCCTGCGGAACTTATCGGTCTTTTCACGCGGGGCAAGGGAGGATTCAAAAATCTCCTGGACATCGGGCTCAGCAAGGAAATCCTTGATGTTCATATTCTCCCTCTTCAGGTAATCGTTGATATGAGTTGCTATCTCGTCAAGGGTTGAGGCAGTCAGCTGCATCATGGATTTCCAGCCCATGAGTGTCTTAAGCAGGTCCCGGGGATAATGAGTGAAATTTACAAGCTGTTTAAAAGATGTTTTTTTATCATGACAGAACTGTTTTATCTCTCCGGGAAGATTGTTGATACGTTCACACTCTCTCAGAAATTCACTATGCGGCTTAAAGTCAAAACTCAAACAGAGCGTGTCCAGTATCCAGGCTTCAGGTACATTTAATGATATGGCAAAACAGATGGCCTGTACTTTATTTATAATACTCGACCCTATCTCATGTCTTTTGTTACATATTAAGAGAGAGATAATATCAGTAACAGGAGAAGTCTCGGGTAGTATCATTGCACTGATCTTTTTCAGCTGGGTCAGTTTGGCATGCTGCATCCTTTTTACCCCGTCTATCAGATTAAGCTGTTTATTGCTGTCCCTGTAGACAATAACCGGATAGAGTATGCCAAGCGACTGAAAAGAGCTGATCTGGCAGGAAGGTTCAGCCACGGATTCAAGGATATAGTCCTGCAGGTAAAAGAGGCTGTCATTTACCAGCACATCTTTTATATCTACCATCTCGACAGTCATCTGGTTATTTTACACCATTCAGACGCATCGCTCAGGGATACCATCATATTTTTATATGCATCTGCTTCATCATGTTTACCCCTCTTCTCACAACCCTGAATCAGTATTGATAATTTTTCCCTCAGGACATCCGCCATTTTATTCCTGAAGTACGGGACCTGTTCATGTTTTATTCTCCCCAGAAGAGAGATGACACGAAACCTGTCCATGGCCGGAAATTTTTGTGAGAGCTGGTCTGCATGTCCACCATATTTGATCACTGACGGTGTACGGTCAAGCCCCACCGGATGGTCCCGTGATATCTTCAGCCAGAGATCGTAATCTTCACAAACAGGCAGATCTCTGTTAAATCCTCCATACCGCTCAAATAAAGACAGTTTCATCATGACTCCTGACGGGGAAATAAGACATCGATACAGGGAAGGTTCCCATATCCATCCTGATTTTTTTTCGTGGTGTCTGCAGGCGTTTACCCGTTTCCCGTTTCTAATCCAGATCTCTTCAGACTGCATTATCTGATAAAACGGATATTGCCCAAGATATTCCATCTGTTTTCCCAGCTTGTCTTTTTCCCAGCAATCATCAGAGTCCAGAAAGGCTATCCATTCTGATGCAGCATGTTTAACCCCTTCATTCCTTGCTGCAGAAGGCCCTCCATTATCAGTCAGATTAATCACATGAACGCTGTTTCCGTATCCCCTGATAACAGCTTCCGTCCCATCTGTTGATCCGTCATTGACTACGATAAGCTCTTCCGGTTTGGTGGATTGACTGAGCACAGAATCAATTGCCCTGATAATTGATGCTTCCCGATTGTACACAGGGACCACGACTGACACTGTCTCCCTGTTGTCCTGAAGAAATGCAAGTATCCCCTTAACAGCCTTCTCAAAGAGATATATATTATTATTAAAATCAGCCTGTGTGTTTCTGTCAGAGTAATCTGTACTGAACTTAAGAGAATGAAAACTTGTATCGGTCGGACGAAAGACCTTAGCCTGTGCAAAACATTCCATATCAACTGTATCATGGGCCTTCCATCTCTGAGGAACATCTTCCGATGCGTGATTAACACTGATCATTGAATTCACTTCCCGTACATCATCCTGGATGGGGATGGGACAGCGTCTGTCCATCTCCAGCTGATCACCCTCTTCATTCACCACCCATCCGGGCCGGACCCATTTCCCCGGTTCATACTTTCTGTTCATTACGCCGCATGTTCCAATGTTAAGAACAAAGTAAGGAGAGATATTGTCCCTGATCCAGCGTGCTGCTTTTTCACTGGCCGCTGGTCCACTGCCCGTTATGACAGCAATCATTCCGCAGCCATGGTTCTTCCTCCCTGATAAAGCTCCTGACGTAAGTGCTGACATTGAAATGACCGGTATATTATGAGATGCCAACCAGTCACGGGGCACCTCTTTTTTCAGAGCAAACGTCAGTACAAGATGGATTGCTGTATTCTTATGCACATTCATTTTTCGCAGAATCACTCATCATGCTCTCGATATATAGAGAATATATTATGTAATATAATGAGAATTATTATATTTTCAGTATAGCTGGAGTGTTCATGATAAAGGCCATAATTTTTGACTATGGAAATGTAATCAGCGCACTGGACAATACCCTGTTTCTTAAGGCAATTGCCGGGAGTTCAGAAAAGACCGTACCTGAGTTGCATGAATTAATATATGTGCAGTCAGACCTTCCCACCCGGTATGAAACCGGGTTGATTAGTTCACAGGAATTTTTTAGCCGGACAAAAAAATTATGCGGACTGCGTATCAGTCAGTCAGATTTTATCAGGGCATTTACCGGTATTTTCACTCCCATTCAATCCACACTTGACCTGATCCAGAGATTAAAACCCGAATACAGACTGGGACTTCTGTCTAATACGAACGAGTGGGATTTTACATATGAAATAGCAAAGATCAGTGTGTTTAATCTCTTTGATACGGTGACCGTCTCTTACAGGGTAAAGGCCATGAAACCGGACAGAGCAATGTACCTTGATGCGTTGACCAAGCTTGGGCTAAAACCGGAAGAGTGTGTGTATATAGATGATATTAAGGAATATGCCGATGCTGCCAGCGCTCTCGGAATCAGGGGCATCCAATACATAGACCATGATTCACTGCTTGGGTCACTGGCAGGTCTTGGTTGTCATATTCAATAAATCCCTCATCAGAACCCGGGTTCAGATATCGTGTAGAAAACTCGATATAAAAGTACATAACACCGGATTGCTGTAATAAAGGAGGCGTTATCATGACATACAAGGAATTACTGGACATGTACGCAGGGAAAAAGGCCCACTTTGACCTGAGCCAGGAAGGCTGCTATCTCCTTGATTTTACAGGGGCGTCATATACCAATGTACTGGTACATGAGCCCCACGAAGAGTTTGTGATTCTCTTTGATGAGGTGGAAAAATACAAGTTTGCCCTTCCCTATTCCCAGACCATCATCCGGATGTAGCAGCTAATATACTTATATACTTTATTTTCATAGGGGGAAATGAGACATACATAATTTTCACTGCAATATCTGACACAATAACAGCTTCACTGGACATGCATTTACTGCATCATAAAATATTCTTATCCCAGCATTATTCCCTTTATATATGCGTTTGATTCTTATAGACTATACGATCTTCAGCACATTCTCATTTCATATATTTCGGCAGTTTTATAAAGGGAGGAATGATGGACACACATGAAATAATTAACGGTTGTATTAAAGTTGAGAGTGCAGCATCGTCAATTTATGGCAAACTCATGCAGCTGTTTCCTGACGAGCAGGATTTCTGGGAAGGACTCCATAATGACGAAAAAGATCACATATCATTTTTAAATGATGTAAAATCTCTCGGATTAAGCGATGAAGTCCAGAAAATGGATTTACTCCCCTCAAAATCCATGGTTAAAGAGGCAGTAAAACTGGCAACCAGTATTAACAAAAAGATACACCATAATCCGGTCACCCTTAAGCAGGCACTTGACCTTACCCTGAAATTAGAAGAGTCAATGGTAGAAACCTATACAAACGAACTGATAGCTTCTCTCCTGTCCTGTGATAACCCGGCCTCATATAATACTTTCCTGAAAACCGAAAAAGACCATAAAAGTAAAATCATACGGAAAATAAAGCAGGAAGGGTAAAAAAGGGGCAGACCTTGACATGAGACATGCCCCTTTCTAAGCCAGAGAGTTTCTTTCTCAGCTTTCTGTTTTCTGCTAATTCTCTGATGAATTCGTCAATCTCTTTTATCCACACCTGGAATTTACTATATGCGTTTACTATGTTAATGGATGTGAATGCAGCCCTCACTTTTCAATACCGTTTAAAATCCTCTGACACCTGAACGAGTACGTGGATCATTCCGGCGTCTGGCGGTGAATGAGTACCGTCCGGCACTATCCGCAGGTCCGATTCCGGAAGGGTGTTATGCAGGTCCCATGCAGAGATCACGGGGCACACGATATCGTGCCGCCTCTGAACGATACGGCAGGGGATATTGCTGATTATCTGACAGGTGTCAAGAAGAAAGTTGTCGGACTTCATAAAGAATTTATTTAAGGTATAGTGGCACTCAATATTCCCTATGGAAAGTGCTGTTCCTGTATCAGTCATCTCTTTAAGTGTTTCGGGGTCGGGAAGAAGGGTCATGATTGACGCCTCCCACCGGGCCATGCCCGGGCTGCGGCGAGCTGTTCCTCCTCAGTGCCTGATGTCAAAATATTATAGTAGGCCTCAACATTGTCTTTGAATGTGTGCCCCGTGATAGGAGTCATGTACTTTTGCCATTTATCAGGAAAAATTTGTGAAGCCCCTCCTTCCTGATGAAACCACGTAATCTCCCGGGGACGTCCCAGGAAAATTCCGCGGATAATAATGCCGGCTACGTGTTTAGGATTATTGATCGCGTAACTCAGAGCGAGCGTACTCCCCCAGCTTCCGCCCATAATGATCCAGTCTTCGATACCAAGATGTAACCGTAGCTTTTCAATGTCTTCAACGAGGTCCCACGTGGTATTCTCCCGTAATTCCGTATGGGGCCTGCTGCGACCGGCGCCGCGCTGATCTGAGAGGATCACCCGGTAATGGAGAGGGTCAAAAAAACGGCGGTATACAGGCAGAATGCCCACACCCGGTCCGCCGTGAAGTAAAAACGCGGAACGACCTGACGGATTACCGGCTTCCTCATAATGGATTGTATGAAGGTCTGAAACTTTTAAATAATCAGTGTTATAAGGTTCTGCCTCGGGGATAAATGTTCGTTTGTTCATGACAATTCAATTATAGCAGAACGTTTATCTGCCCTATCGAGGTCAAACCTCGATAGGGTCAGTCAATTCGGTCAGTTGTGTAATTGATAATGCCTTCATTCCCTCCGAAAACTTCGAGCAGGAAATCCCTGTTCGTAATATCAGGAAAGTTGTCTTTACCCGCATAATCGGAGAAACTGCTCCATCGATAATCCATCAGGAACTCTATCGAGGTCCGACCTCGATAATTGAGTTTGAGGGGGTTGGTGTGGATGTAGTGAGGGAGATGGAGAAAGTGGGTTTCGTTATAGAGGTGTTCAGCTTTGAATTTTCCCTGAAAGAGAACTCCGGAGCGATCATACTTCCTGTTAAAGTACATGGTATAGCCTGTACCCAGTTTCCGCATAAACCTGGTTATGCCCTTGTCATTCACCTGCCTGAGCATCAAGTGATAATGATTGGGCATGAGACTGAATGCCAGTATCTCTACAAGTGGGTACTTAGTGGTCTTGTGGAAAATGATTGATGCCCCGGGATTCCGCCCAGTTGCTGACTGATATCTGTAGCTCGTATTGAGCGTCGGATACTCGTCGTTAAACTCATACAGACTATTGACGAAACGATGGTAATCGTTTTCATCAGCAAACAGCTCGCGTCTTTCTACACTGCGATTATAGACATGATAGATCTCTCCAGTAGTGAATTCAACTTTCCGCATTTTGAAATTATCAGGCAGGAATATCGAGGTGAGACCTCGATATTTTTGCCATGTCCCTTGTGATGTACTATAACATACTCAAATCCGTTTGTTGTATCGAGGTCGGACCTCGCTAGGATTGTGATAAGGTGTAGACGTGACATCCAGTATGACATCAGGGACTAATTTAGTATCCCGATACTTCCGATTGAATTGTTCAGACCGACAGGATCCGAAAGATTTTCGACAAGGGTTCCGTCTGCCTTAAACAGCATCAGATTGCGCCCTACAGGCAGTGCTTCATGGCTTGCACTCTGAAGGTCTGTAGGGGGAATATCATAATAAAGGAAATACTTCCCGTCTCCCAAGTCACTTTCTTCATACTTAAGTGAATGAACAAGCCCTGCTCCCCCATTGTAGGCATACTCGTCAAATGCAACCAGCACGAAACTTCCATCAAAGGTATCACTGATAAAGATCCTGTCCGGGTGATAGCCAATTATGTCATCAATATACTCAAATGTTAAATATTCAATTTCCGGTAATCCCGATACATTATCGCTGTAATCAGCATGATGGGGGAAATCAAGGGCCCTCGTTTGGACATTCGTCTGCCCTGCCAGATCATGGCGGGTACCGTTAATATAAATAAAGTAATCAGCATTATAGTTGTGTGACACATCATACATCTGCGGATTGATGAGACTTCCGTCATCTGCGAGAATAGTTTTGTACATGTAGGGAAGTGCCGTCTCAACCCGGGAATTCCAGTTTGTCTCTCTAATCACCGCTATATCTTTGTAAACTGCCAATATCTGGTAATGCGTTTCCAGTTTATCTGAACTGACAGGCGATGTCTCCCTCAGCTGACCGTTTATGAACAGCTCCTCAAAATACTGCCCGTTGT
>CAMYJJ010000011.1 GCA_947258735.1 Thermodesulfovibrionia bacterium
TCAATCATGACAACAACAGGGTTTGCCACTGCTGATTACGAGATATGGCCTGTCCTGTCGCAGATGCTGCTTATGTGCCTGATGTTCTTCGGCGGCATGGTGGGTTCTACAGGAGGCGGCATGAAGCAGGTGAGAATATTATTAATGTTGAAACAGGCATATCGTGAAATGTACCACCTGATACATCCCCGGGCCGTGTCTGCGCTTAAACTGGATAACCGGAACATTCCCAAAGAGACGCTTGGCGGTATCTGGGGGTTTCTGTTTCTCTTTATTCTTATAACCGTCATCGCGTCTATCCTGCTGTCAGCCATGGGAATAGATATGATCACCGCCAGCAGTTCCGTCATTTCTGCAATGGCTAACGTGGGCCCTGCACTTGGTGATGCCGGACCAACAGAAAACTATGCTTCCATCCCGGCTGCAGGCAAATGGGTCCTCATAGTATGTATGCTTGCGGGCAGACTGGAAATATATACTGTCATATTATTATTCATGCCCATGTTCTGGCAAAAATAGTACAGCATGGAATTATAAGAGCAAGAAGATAAACAGAGATAGGGCATACAGCCGATAACAAGACAGATTTTTTATGGAAAAGTGACTTTAATCCTTGACAAGAACACGGCGAATCTGATTTTATGTATAGAGCATAATATTTGATGTTTTTTTTATTAATGAATATTTTTTTCACATATGAGATAATGACACCAGACATTTTTCTGAACAGTACAATAGAAGCATATAATATATTAAAGATTTTTCAGGGAATGCCGATAAAACTATCATTGATTAAAAAAAGATATGTTTCATGACTGGCATGGAGCGTATAACAGATTCGATTTTAAGATGACAATAACACATCGCATATGATTTTATTCGGCAAGAAAGATATCATTGGTTTGGACATCGGCTCCAAACATATCAAAATTGTTCAGCTGAAAAATGCTAAAGGCGGATATGCCCTGGAAAAACTTGCCATAAGTTCACTTCAGCCCGAACTGATCGTAGACGGATCGATCCTTGATTCTGCCAGGGTTGTTGATTCCATTAAAGAACTCATCGACAGTGAAAATATTCAGGCCAAAGACGTAACGCTGTCGGTCTCCGGTCATTCATCGGTCATTATCAAAAGGGTAACATTACCGCAAATGTCAGAAGATGAACTTGATGAATCTATCAGGTTTGAAGCTGAGCAGTATATTCCGTTTGATATTGAGGATGTGAACCTCGACTTTCAGATCCTTGGGCTGGCTGAAGAAAACAACATGATGGATGTACTCATCGTGGCGGTCAAAAAAGACAAAATAAATGAATATGTATCGGTAGTGAAAGACGCCGGGCTGGTGCCGGTGATCGTTGATGTAGATGCCTTTGCCCTTGAAAACATGTATGAACTGAATTATGACGTCAGTGAAGGATCAAACGTGGCACTGGTAAATATCGGCGCCAGCATGATCAATATAAATATTCTGAAGGGCGGTATGTCCGTTTTTACCCGGGACAGTTCTGTGGGAGGCAACCTCCTGACCGAGGCCCTGCAACGGGAGTTTACCGTTTCATTCCAGGACGCAGAGAAATTGATAATGGAAGAAACGGTTGAAGGCATTTCACAGGAAGAGGCAACAGCTGTGTTAAATTCCGCCTCAACCGACATCATTACGGAAATATCCCGGTCATTTGATTATTTCAGGGACACCACGAACTATGAGAACATCGATGAGATTATTTTATGTGGCGGTGTTGCACTGACGAATAATTTTGTACCCTTACTGTCCGAACGGGTCGGGATTGACACGAAAATCGCAAATCCTTTTAATAATGTTGACGTACCTCATTCATTTGATGATGACTATTTAAAGAGTGTTGCGCCGATAGTATCTCTTGCTGTTGGTCTTGCCATAAGGAGAATCGGGGACAAATGATACGGATCAACCTGTTACCATCAGGAAAGAAAAAGGCCTTAATTCTTCCCCCCTCAATTATTTATGGTGTTCTGGCTACTGTTGTATCAATTATATGTGTAATCGGATTTACGGTATATCTGGGCAAACAGATATCTGCAAAGGAACGGGAGATTGCATCGCAGGAACAGAAGTTGAATTCATTACAGGCAAAACTGATAGAAGTACAGAATTATGAAAAAAATAACGAGGAAGTCAGAGAGAAAACCAATATCATAGAGCTTCTGAAGAAAAAGCAGATCGTACCATTGAGGCTTCTTGATGAGGTCAGTGAAAAGCTTCCCAAGGGCGTATGGCTGACCAACCTTACTGACCGCTCAGGTTCTGTGAGTATAGAAGGGTATGCATTTACCAACACAGACCTTGTGACATATGTGCAGAACCTCAAAAACTCTGAGTATTTCACCAATGTGACCCTGATTGAATCAAGACAGGCTGAAATTGCTGAATTATCCATATATAAATTTAAACTGACGTTTAACATAACGGTGTAGCAGAACATGGCGAGTAATATAACTTCTCAGATAAATAAAATTAAATCCCTTGCCATGCCGTATCAGGTGTTGATCGCAGCTCTTCCATCGATCATACTGATTGCACTGTTTATATTTCTGGTTTTTATGCCAAAAAACGACCAGCTGACAGTGCTTAATGATAAGCTCGGCAAGCTTGGTCAGGACATAGCCGTCAGTGAAGCAAAAATAATGAGACTGGATGATCTGATCGCAGAAAATAAAATGCTTCAGGCCAGGCTGGCTGCCCTCAAGGAACAGCTTCCTGAAGAAAAAGAGGTATCGGTGCTTCTGCAGCAGATATCTGAACTTGGCCTGACATCCGGGCTGAAGATCCTTTTATGGAAACCTCAGGACAAAAAGACAGAGCCTTCCGGACTATATGTGGAAATCCCGGTAAATGTTGAAGTATTGGCAGAATATCATAAGCTTGGAGATTTTTACAGCCATATCAGCCGTCTTTCCCGTCTGGTAAATATATCTGATATAAAGCTTATTGCTGATACAAAGTTTTCTAAAGACAAGGCAGGAAGCGGATTAATTAATGCTACTTTTACCGCCCGGACATTCGCGTCGGCAAGTCAGCAGGATATAGCAGCTACCCAGTCTGCTCAGGGTAATAAAAGCAAATGAAGACCTGGAATATGAAATACATGAAACTCCTTGCTGCGTTTGTAGTAATACTTATCATGGCCGGGTATGGGTGTGGTGATAAACCCGCTTCCGGACCTTCTTCACTGCAGGCACCTGTAAAGGCACAACAGCCTGCGAGTGCAGCTGCATCACCTGATGCTGTTGCTGACCCACAGGAAACATCAGCTCATGAAGGGTATGTATATCAGCATCGTGACAGGCGGGACCCCTTTGTTCCGCTTATTATGCCTGCACGGAAAGTCATGGGAAAAGATGCGCGCACGACAGGAACTCTGCAAAGCTACGATATAAGTGAATTTAATTTATCGGCCATTGCCAGGAAAGGGACAGAGTATTTTGCCCTGCTCGTTACTGCGGACAACAGGTCATTTACCGTTAATAAAGGCTCTTTTATCGGGCTTAACAGGGGTAAGGTGAATCAGATCCTCAATGACAGAGTAATCCTGGTCGAATATACAAAAGATTTTCAAGGGGAATCAAAAGAACGAAAAATAATATTAGAGTTTCACAAAGGAGAGACAAAATAATGATAATCAGGAGAGCCTTTTTGATATTCATGGTCTTACTGTTGTCGGGTGTTCCGGCATTGACCGGACAGGGCCCTTTGGCCGCTGCAGCATCAGAAATTACCGATATATCTGTCAGTGTCGAAAACGGCACTTCTGAAATATTAATTGAATGCAGTGCTCCTTTTACATATACAATTTATAAACCGGCTGATCCTTATAAAATAGTGATCGATCTACAGGACACAAGCCTTGGCATGTTCAGAGAAACAATGGAAATTGACCGGGCAGGGGTGTTGGAAATTACCCCTGTGGCTGAAAGCGCAACCCCGGATATGGCACGGCTGGTGATCTCCCTGACAGTTCCTGCTGATGTTGAACCTGTTTTTAGCGGGAGTTCCCTGATCCTTGCATTTGATAATCCCGACTTTATGGATGACACTGAAGAAATTGCTGAGACCGGGGATATGTATGAGACCGTTGAATATTATGAAGAAGAGGTGACGGAACCTGCTGAGCCTGTCCAGGAAAAACAGTATACGGGTGAAAAAATATCAATAGATTTTCAGGACGCTGAACTGCTCCATGTATTCAGGTTGATCGCAGATGTAAGCGGATATAATATTGTTGTCAGTCCTGACGTGAAGGGTAAATTTTCCATGAAGCTCATGGATGTGCCATGGGACCAGGCACTTGATGTAATACTCAGAAACTACAGCCTGTCCAAATCGCTCGAAGGAAATATTTTAAGAATTGCGCCAACCGCAGTCCTTGCAAGGGAGGAAGAGGAAATCGCGCGGGCAAAAGAGTCCCAGGAAAAGGCCGGAGATCTTGTGACTAAAATATATCCTATCAATTATGCTGCTGTTGAGGCCATCAGAACAGCTATCGTTGATGCCAAAATACTCACAACGAGAGGATTTATCAGTGTTGATGACAGGACCACTTCAGTCATTATTAAAGATATTGAAAATAAACATCCGGAATATGAGGCCATCATTAATGCCCTTGACATGCCCACCCCCCAGGTAAGTATTGAAGCCAGAATTGTTGAGGTAAGAACCAATTCATTAAAAGATCTGGGGATACAGTGGGGTGTCCTTGGCAAACCAACTCCCCAGAGCCATATCTCAGGTACCGGTCTTGCCAGTGATACTGCTTTCCCGTCGGGTAAACCAATGATGGTCAATCTGCCTGCCGCCTCTACCGCTGGTACGATAGGCTTCGGATATATTGGAGCAGGAGCACTGAGGGCACTGACCCTTCAGCTTTCAGCCATTGAAAATGCCGGAAAAGGAAAAACCATATCCAACCCGAGAATCATAACCATGGACAATCAGGAAGCGACCATAAGGCAGGGTAAGAAAATCCCGTATGAAACGGTATCGGACAAAGGGACACAGACAGAATTTGTAGATGCTGCCCTGGAACTCAAGGTCACACCGCACATTACCCCTGATGGGACCATTTTAATGAATGTGAATGTGAATAAGAATGATGCTGATTTTGATCAGACATCAGGAACCAGCGGAAAACCAACGATTAATACAAATGAGGTTACAACACAGGTCCTGATAAAAGACAGTGATACGCTGGCCCTTGGCGGTATTTTTAAAACAAACGACAGTGAAAGTGAAGTAGGAATCCCCGGGCTGAGCAAGATACCCTTTCTGGGCCGTCTTTTTAAGTCCCAGAGCCGTCAGGATGACGTAACCGAGATTCTCATTTTTATAACACCTAGAATAGTGAAACAGTAATGATACCGCAATTTAAGAAAACGACGTTTAATGCCGATTAATAATATGGCTGAAAAAACAACATTGAAGATAATAAATATACTGCAGATATGGGAGGCGTAATGATAAAGAAGATAATATTAGGATTATGTTTAATGGGGTCTTTTTTTATTTGGTATGGATGCGGGGGAAGTGTTGAAGCCCCTGAAGGATCTACGATTACCATTTCTCCCGACTCTTTTACGGTCAATATTGATTCATTGTTTCCCCAAGTCCTCAATACCCAGTTGTTTACCATATCAGCCCAGAACCCAAGTGGCGTACCGTTGAAGGACATAAGGCTAAGGATTACATATCCGTTTGCCGTACCAAGTCCAGATGAACTTGCCTTCTTGCAGTTATTTGATAATGAAATGCCTATGGATTCACCCATGACGGTTAAAACAGATGAAAATGGAGTTTATATCCTAAAGGTCGTATACAAATCAGGCGGAGGGCTGTCATATTTCGGAGACATAGAGGTAAGCTCAGGCGTTGATGGATTTGCATCAGCCACATTTACCGTCGAGGCAGGGTCCGTTACGGACGATACGGAGGAATAAATGAGACGAATTAATCTACTAATAATAATTCTGGTGTTTATGTCTTTTTCATGCGGTGATCTAAGCAATGTTCCCACGCATGGAGGTGACGGCGACTTGACGATAACTCCCCCCGGATCAACTCCAGGGCAGCCGGCAGTAACGGTCGTAGCAAGCCCTGCTTCAATTGCGTTAGGCGGAACATCCACCATAACAGCCACAGTACTGGACAGCGACGGCGCACTGGTACCTGACGGTACATCCGTTTCTTTTTCATTGAGTGCACCTGCAATGGGGAGCATCGATGCCGCCACGGCGAACACTACGAATGGCATTGCAGCGGTAACCTTTACAGCGGCAACAACCCCTGGTTCTGTTACGGTCACGGCTACATTTGGCACCACCAGTAACACCGCTATTATTTCCATCTCAACTCAGGCAGGGTCATTAACACTTACTGCTTCACAGCCCATACTTACTGTGTTGGGTTCATCAAGTATTTCAGCAACAGTGCTGGATACGGTTAGTGCAAATATGCCTGATGGAACAGTTGTCTCATATTCATTAAGCTCTGACATATTAGGAACTATTAACCCGCAGTCAACAATATCCGGCGGGACCGCAATAGCCACATTTAAAGCAGCAAATATCCCGGGAACGGTTACGGTGACCGCCACATCAGGAAGTGTCAGTAATACGGTTGATATAGTAATAAATGCTCCGGATACGGGCAGTATTGAATATGAGTCTGCCTCTCCGACCGTTATAGGGCTCAGTGGATCAGGTAATACCGAAACGTCCCTGGTTACATATCTGGTCAATGACGTCAACGGTAATCCGGTTGTTGATGGGATAGCGGTAGATTTTGTCATGGAGGGACCCAGCGGCGGCAGATTACCTTCAGCCGGCGGTGAATATATCGGCGATATGAATGACGGGACCCCGACAATGGCAAGCACATCTACGGTAAACGGGGCGGCAAGTGTGTATGTCAACAGCGGAAAGGTAGCCGGTATCGTGACAATTACAGCCTCGGTACCAGGGACCGGGATAGACCCGTCTGACTCCGCGCCCATATCCATAGGAGGCGGACTGCCAAATAACACGCATTTGACAATCGCTACCTCCAGATGGAATCTGGAAGGTCTTGATTATGTAAATGTTCAGGCTGATATTTCTGTTGCTTTGGCTGACAGATTCGGAAATTATAACATACTGAAAGGAACGTCCGTATCATTTATGACAGAATCAGGCGCTATCAACACGGGTAATACAACTAATCCCTCAACAACAATCGTTGATGCAGATGGCACAGCTTCAGTTGTATTCAGGACCCAGTCTCCTGTACCTGCAAGCCCTGATCATCCTGAGGGGAAAGATGTTATCCCCCTGGGAGGAGGTGGCGCCGCTGGGTGCGGTGATTCGACTAATGGGTCATCATGGAAACAGATAAATAAAGGTGCTGACTGGGAGAGCTGCCTGCAGGAATATGTAGATTTTACATATAATATTTTTACCACCCGTCATCCGAGAGATGGATGGGCCAATATTATCGTCAGCACTAAAGGTGAAGAAGGTTTTGACGATACAAATGGAAATGGTGTCTATGATGATGGGATAGATACCTTTTTTGATACCCCTGAGGAGCCGTTTATTGATTTAAATGACGATAAGATGCATAACGATGGAGTAGGAGTTGGGGCTGACCCGTTTGAGATCTATACCGATGTTAATAATAACGGTACTTATGATGACATCAATGGAGAATGGGATGATAATAAGACAATATTTAAAGATATCACACTCCTGATCACAGGTGCCCCGTTTTATAGAGTAACAAATCCCACTTCATTTGATATTGGTGATCCTGTTGCTCCTCCTGCGGGTAAAGGCTGGCCAACATCACAATCATTTACCCTCTTGGTAGCTGATAAAAACCTCAACCCTCTTATTGGCGGTACTGAGGTGAGTATTTCTGCATCAAGCGGTGAATTAACAGGTGAAACTACGTACACGTTTCCTGACTTATTTATTGCAGGCCCTGTTGAGTTGAGTTTTACCCTGTCTGATGATGATCCGACTGATACGGATCCACCCAAGGCAGCTTCTATTGATATTGTGATTACATACAAGGACAACGAGTATAGTTTCTCAATACCTGGTAATGTTGATTAGCCTGATAATCGTATGATCTTTATTGACCCCTGCATTATCACATGCAGGGGTTTTTTATTTGCCAATAACGGATTCTTTCTGTTTATCCTTTACGTTGCAGAGAGTTTTTAATAACAGAGTGTTTTAAATGTTATATTAGGATACCTACATGTCTACACTCAGATTTCTCACAGCAGGCGAGTCACACGGCAGGGCACTTATCGGCATAATTGAAGGACTTCCTTCAGGCCTGTCCATCTCTTCAAAATATATAGACAACGAGCTTGCGAGGCGGCAAAAAGGCTTTGGCAGGGGCGGTCGTATGAAAATAGAGACAGACAAAGCCCAAATATTATCAGGAGTAAGACACGGAAAATCCCTTGGTTCCCCGGTTTCATTTCAGATCGAAAATAAAGACTGGGAAAACGGGACAGAGATTATGAGCGCTGATTCCAAACCCAAAACTCAAAACTCAAAATTCAAAATGGTCACACGGCCGAGGCCCGGACATGCCGATCTCACAGGTGCGCTTAAATATAATCACCGGGACATCAGGAATGTTCTGGAACGCTCAAGTGCACAGGAAACTGCTGCAAGGGTCGCCAGGGGTAATTGCCAAACAACTCCCATTTCATGATATTAGAGATATTCCTTGGGTAATTACCCGATATCATCGGAGTGATCATGCATCAGAGATACCATCTGACACATGGGATTCGCCATCTGATTTACTGAGACGTGATCTGGTAAGATCAGTTAACTGGCAGGCTTATGACAAACTTCGATCCCTTGTTCAGTTCGCTGTCTACCGTAAGGAGCCCGCCGAGTTTCTCGATTATGTTCTGGCTTACTGCAAGCCCGAGACCTGTCCCCTTTTCCCTGGTTGTGTAAAGCGGATCAAATATTCTTGCGAGGTTCTCTTTTGAAATGCCTTCGCCTGTATCTTCAAATGACAGGACAACAGTATCATTTTCCATACTGCTCCGGATCGTGAGAGTTCCTCCATCAGGCATGGCATCAGCCGCATTTAATACAATATTTACCAGTACCTGGGAGAGCTGGTTGGCATCGGTAGTTATCATAGGCAGACCCGGGTGCAGGTCCCGCATGATCGTGATGTTGTTGACTCCCTTATCATATTGAAGAAGGGAAAGCGTGTTCTCAATCAGTCCATTTACCTTGCAGGGTGTAAATTCGGCCCGGGGTATGTTTGAAAAACCGGAAAGCTGCTTCAGTATTTCAGAAATTTTGTTTGTATATACATCAATAGTTTCCAGACTCTCCCTCTTAAACTCGTCCTTTTCTTTCTCCTTTAACATATGCACAAAAGTAAAAACTGAGGTTAACGGGTTTCCTATTTCATCGACGATACCTGTTGTCAGTCTTCCGAGCAATGCCAATTTCTCTGAATGCATCATCTGGTCTTCCATTTTCTTAATCTCTGTCACATCATCCACCAGCCGTATAAATCCCTGTCCTGCCTCTCCTGCCCCTTTCACAGGGGCGGTGGTAACCTGATAATATTTGTCGCTCTGTCCAAAGAGATTGGACAGCACATCTGTCTGCATGTTGTCAGCCTTATACGATCCGATAAGCTTGCAGTCAGAGAAGAAATCATCGCATCGCATCCCTGTTATGTCTTTGCCCACAATATTCTTCATCGTCTGGTTAATCCATAATATCGTTCGTTGATTATCAATAAGCATAATGCCGCTTCCAATGGCAGTCACAACGGTATTAAGCTTTTCCTTTTCTGTTGTCAGTTCCTCTGTCCTTATCTGAACCTGATGCTCCAGTTGCTCGGCATGCCTCTTAAGGTCAATCTGGTGCTTTTCAATCTCTTCAGCACGAACTCTCTTCCTGTTCATCACGATCAGCACAGCCGACACAGCAGTTACAGCCATGAAGATCAATGCCGTCAGAAATAAATGAAATTTCCTTGATGACTGCATTGCCTTGGTAACCTCTGAATAGGGGGCAGATACAGTCACTATCCACGGGGTGTCCCCGACCGATATGGTAGAAAAAGCAAGGACTTTATCTTCTCCTGTGGGGGCAACATAATTTCCATAATTATCTCCCTTCCCTTCGATAATCTTCTTTTCCACATCAAAAGATGTATGACAGTTAAAACAGGATGTATCGGTTCTGTATAGATTCCTGCCCACCATATCAGGCTGGGAAGGATGGTAAAGGAGGTTTCCCTTGCCGTCCATCATCCATGCATACCCGCTTGAGCCGGATTTAATGGGCTCAAGAAATTCTCTTGCAAGGTCCTGAATATCTATAGACGTGATAATGGCACCGATGAGCGAATCAAATCGACACACCGGTATAATAATATTGATTCGTTTTGCATTCTGCTTTATCTGAAGATCACTTGGACATGACCTTTTAGCAATGTCAATAATTTCCGTATTCGTGGGAATATTCTTGTTATCACGTCCTTCAAAGGCCACCAAACCCTCTGTAAAGATCGTCTTTCCTTCGCTGTCTAAATATTTTATACCCAACTTTATTTTCCCAAGGTTTCTTAAGAAGAATTTCGTGAGAAACTGATAGAGCGACTCATTATTAACCCTGAATAAGGACACAAGCTGGGAGATACTGAACATCTCTTCCTTTACTCTGTTTATATAGGCCTGTATATTCGAAGCTTCTGACCTGGCCAGGAGTAACTGCTGTTTATTGAACTGATCTGCCATTTCCATCCGAAGAGTATTCTGAAAAGTCACGCTCAGCAATAATATCCCAGATATAATGATCACAAGAAAGGCTATGATTATAATTTGTGCCTTCATCAATTATTCGATTCCCATTAATTTAATTTTTTTCCATAGCGTGACCCTGCTGATCCCGAGCTGCTTTGCAGCGAGTGTTTTGTTCCCTTTACTTTGAGTAAGTGCAGCCCTGATCCGTTCCCGGTCAATACTGCCTCCCTCAGCCGGATGAGGGTGTATGCTCTCGGGCATTTTCTCATGTATAAGATACTCCGGCAGATCAGAGACTTCAATCATGTCTCCTTTACAGGTAACAGCACTGTGCTCAAGGGCGTTTATAAGCCGCCTCACATTGCCCGGCCATGGGAAGTTTATGAGCATTTCCATTGCAGGGGGGCTGATACTCCGGATCTTTTTGTTATTGGCAGCAGAGATTTTTTTCAGATAATGAAAAGCAATAAGAGGGATGTCTTCCCGCCTCTCTCTCAGGGGCGGAGCCTTGATAACTATGGAGTTGATCCTGTACAGCAGGTCTTCCCTGAATTTGCCTGTATGCATCAGATAGTTCAGGTCTTTATTCGTGGCGGATATGAGCCGTATATCAACGGAAATCGGCTCATGGTCCCCGACCCGTTCCACCACCTTTTCTTCAAGGACCCTCAACAGTTTGACCTGCATGGTCATGGGCATATCTCCAATTTCATCAAGGAAAATGGTGCCGTTATCAGAAGCTTCAAACCTCCCAACCCTGTCATTGACCGCACCGGTGAATGCCCCTTTTTTGTGTCCAAAGAGCTCACTTTCCAGAAGCTGTTCATTAAGTGAGGCACAGTTCATCTGAATGAACGGACCGTCTTTGCGCCTGCTAAGTTTGTGTAAGGCATGGGCCACAAGGTTTTTGCCGGCGCCGCTTTCTCCCATAATCAGTGCCGGGGCCTCGCTTTGAGAAGCATTTCGTATATGCTCATATAATCTCTGCATGGGGTTACTTTTTCCAAGCAGCCCCATAAACCAGTATTCCTTTCGTAACTCCTGCTTGATGTCCTGCAGTTCCATTTCTTTTTTATAAAATGAAGTGATATCTGTCATGGACTCAATAGTGCCGATTATCTCTCCATTATTGTCCCTTACAACAACTGCGTTTTTTAAAAGGCGGACAGAACGTCCGTCTCCAGATCTGATGGTGCATTCCTTGTTATAGACAGCACCGAATTCGACCAGCTGGGAGTCTCTGTGACTGCCTGAATCGTTTAAAACCACACAGGCATCACAATTAAAGAGCGAGCATTTTTTACCTATGACCTCTTCCTTTTTATAACCGGTGATTTCTTCCGCAGCCCGGTTGAACAGCTGGACATACCCTTCGTTGTCCACAACCATAAGGCCATCTCTCATGGTCTCAAATACTTCAGGTAAAAATTGAGGATTTTTTAGGAACTTATCTATCATCTTAACGTGTTAAGGTATCGAAAGATCGTTAATCTATGTAAACACCTGTTAAGTGATGTTAATGTTGACCTTAACAAATAAACGTTAATCAGTCAATAAAAAAATGATGCTATGTATATAACTTGCTAATTTTAAAGAATACATCGTTTTTTAATGAATCTGGCATTAGACTTGCATTATGTTAAGCAATTCTAACGAGTTTCCAATTTTAAAAAAACACCAGATGTATTGAGGACAACATGAACAGAGTGTTAATTGCAGTGGACAGCACAAAAAACTCAAAAGCAGTCATTTCTACCTTTATTAATTCTACCAGTAATGTAAAGGAGATCATACTGGTTCATGTGCAAAGACTCGCGGGAATGTCATTGATCATTGATATGCTTGGAGAAGCAGAACTGGCCACGTTGAAGGAATCGTTAATCGGCACCGCCCATAAAAAAGATCTGGATGACAGAGCTGATATGATTATTAACCATTATAAAAGAGAACTTAAAGCTCAGGGAATTTCAAGAATCACTATATTCGTTAAATCAGGGCATCCTGCTGAGGAAATCCTTAAGGTTGCGGATGATGCTGATGTTGATTTAATTCTTCTCGGATATGTCGGACTGAGCGGATTTGGCAGGCTCTTCACGGGATCCATAGCATCAGATGTGCAGAAAAAAACAACCGTCCCTGTAATCGTAGCAACAAAACCTATTACCTGCGAAGAACAGTACAGCTGGAAAGACGCGTACAATGCCATTACGGTTACATCACTGATTGTAATAGCCATGTTCCTGCTTGGCGTTATGCTGTAAGCAGGAATATATAATGAATAAATGCGTATAAATGTTAACACCATAAAGGAGGAAACAATGGAAAAAGTATTGATAGCCGTAGACGAAACAAAGGGATCAAAGAGTGTACTTGGCGTATTCAATAACCTGGTCAGACCGCCTAAAGAGGTCCTGCTTCTGCATGTTCAGAAACTGGAGGGGAAGTCCATGATGATAGACATGCTCAGTGACCATGAGCTGGCTACATTGAAGGAATCCATGGAAGGTAATGAATATAAGGAAAAACTGGACTTGCAATCCGAGAAAATCCTTGCCTATTACAGGAAAGAATTTGAAAACAGTGGTCTTGTCAGTGTAAAGACCATCACAAGAGCCGGCATTCCGTCTGATGAAATACTGAAAGTTGCCGAAGAAGAGAGCGTTGACCTTATCGTCGTTGGCGGTAAAGGAAATAAAGGGCTGAACAGAATAATAACCGGCTGCGTAAGCAAGCATGTTGAAAGAAATGCATCAGTTCCTGTCATCGTGAACAAGCCGGAAGCAAAAGATAAAGCTGTGCAAGGCATTAAAGACGTTGCGCCGCAGTTCAGCTAAGAGAATTGCAGTTACATGTAAACAGGCATAGCCTGTAAAACAATTAATGTATTTCGTAGAGGGAGGCACATGCCACATAACGCTTACATGTCGGCCTTTTCAGCAGTGATCGTCGGTCTCATGCTCGGGTTCATTTTGCAGCGCGGCCGTTTCTGCCTGAATTCCGCATTCAGAGACATCATATTCATGGAAGACCTGGATTTGTTCAGGGCTTACCTGCTCTGTGTTGTCGTAGCAATCCTGGGGACGAACCTTCTTGAAGACGCCGGTCTTATCATGACCTTAAACCAGTCCGGCCAGCTTGTTTCAACCGGGATTATGCGTCAGAATTTTCTTCCGATTGCAAACATAGCCGGCGGCTTTCTCTTTGGTCTGGGAATAGTCATGGCCGGAGGCTGTGCAAGCGGGATTGTCTACAGGCTCGGCGAAGGACAGATGTCAGCTCTCATGGCGATCTTCGGGTTTTTCTTCGGAGTGGTTACAACAACCAGCGGAATGCTCAAACCGCTTCACCAGGCACTTGGAAACTACAAAATTACGGTCTTCGGAAAAATGAACCCGGCAATCTGGGACCTGTTCGGAGGCGGCCTGCAGGCGAAATGGGTAACCATCGCTGCCTTTTCGATAGGGGCCCTGATTTTTGTATTTAAAGGTAAGCCCACCTTTGGAAAAACCAGAAACGGATATTCCTGGGGACTGACGGGTATCCTTGTCGGCCTGATCACAGTACTTGCATGGGTTGTGTCTTCCCTGTTCGGTGGTGGCCCAAGAGGACTGGCCATCACCACACCGATGAGAGAGTTCTTCAGTACGGTGCTCTATAACAGCTCCCATTCCCCTTTTCAGGAATACAGCTTCCTGGGCATCTTCAAGGGCACATGGGGAGTATTTTTTATCCTGGCCATCCCGCTGGGAGCTGCTGTCAGCGCTCTGCACCTGAAAGAGTTTAAGTGGAAGATCGCATCAGCCCAGGAAATTATCACCGTGCTTTTCGGAAGTTTTCTTATGGGTATAGGGGCGGTCATTGCCGGTGGTTGTAACCTGGGCCATGGAGTCACAGGCATGTCCACCATGGCCATTTCAAGCCTGGTAGCTATTACCGCTATTGTAATGGGGAACTGGACTATGGCCTATTTCAAATTTATGCGATAACCTGGTTCGGATCAGACATGAAATCTCATGTGATGAACAATCATAAAAGGGCAAGAGTACATCTCTTGCCCTTTTATATTGCCTGGCGTTCATCAGGCCAATATTAGTCTCGTGCATTTTAACGTGTACACCTTCAGGCCGGGAACAACTACCTGCGTAACTTCATTTTACTGAAGCAGATAATCCGGAGTACGGTTGTTGTCATTCCGGGCAAAGCAGCAGTGTACAGTGCTTCATCAACTCTTCCACTTCGGTCTTTTATTAGCTTCAAGCACCCGCTTTCTGAGCCTGACAGACAGGGGGGTTACTTCTATAAGTTCATCTTCCTTTATAAATTCTATTGACTGCTCAAGGGTCAGCAGTCTAGGAGGGACCAGCTGCAATGCCTCATCAGATCCGGATGCACGCATGTTGGTAAGCTTCTTCTCCTTTGTCACATTGACATCAAGATCATTTTCCCGGGAATTCTCCCCTATTACCATACCTTCATAGACCGGGAGCCCTTCTTTGATAAATAAAACGCCTCTCGGCTGAAGGTGATGAAGCGCATAGGTCGTGGATGTTCCCTTTCTGTCAGCTACCAGGGCGCCGGTCTGTCTTGCTGACATCGGACCGAACCATGGCTCATACCCGTCAAAGAGATGGTTCAAAAGACCGGTCCCTCGCGTGTCCGTTAAGAACTGAGACCTGAACCCTATGAGACCACGTGAGGGAATCCTGAACTCCAGCCTGACCCTTCCGTTTCCATTGTTCTGCATCTTCTGCATCTTTCCCTTTCTCATGCCGAGCTGCTGGGTCACGACTCCCACGAATGCTTCAGGAACATCAATCACTAGAAGCTCCATGGGTTCATGCTTTGCGCCGTTTATATTTTTTGTTATAGTTTCGGGCATGGAAACCGAGAGTTCATACCCCTCACGCCGCATCATTTCTATCAGTATGGCAAGCTGCAGTTCACCACGGCCCATAACCTTAAAGGCATCGGCATTGCTGAAGTCCACCCTGATAGACACATTATAGAGAAGCTCTTTTTCCAGTCTCTCCCGAAGGTTTCGGGATGTCACATACTTCCCGTCTTTTCCGGCAAACGGTGATGAGTTAACAGAAAAGACCATAGATATGGTCGGTTCATCGACTTTAATACGCGGCAAAGGCATAGGATGTTCAAAATCAGTAATTGTGTCTCCGATGTTTATCCCCTCAATTCCTGCAAGCGCAATAATTTCTCCTACAGAAGCCTCTTTTGCCTCTTTTCTGTCCAGCCCGTCAAATGTATAAATCGATGATATCTTTGTTTTCACTTCCTCATCATCACTATTAACCACAACTACCTGATCACCCACCCTGACCGTGCCGGAAAATAACCTGCCGATCGCAAGTCTTCCCACATAATCGTTGTAATCTATATTGGTAACAAGAAGCTGTAAAGGTTCACTGCTGTCACCCTCAGGGGCCGGAACAGTATCGATTACCAGATTAAAAAGCGGTCTCAGATCAGTCGCATCATCTTCCAGCTCCAGCTTTGCAATCCCGTCTTTTGCATTTGTATAGACAATGGGAAACTCCAGCTGTTCTTCAGAAGCATCAAGGTCTATAAACAGGTCATAGACTTCATTAAGGACCTCCTGGATCCTGGCGTCAGCCCTGTCTATTTTGTTTATAACAAGGATGGGCGGAAGACCAAGCTCAAGCGCCTTTTTTAATACAAACCGTGTCTGCGGCAGCGGGCCTTCTGAAGAATCGACAAGGAGAAGTACCCCATCTGCCATCTTCATTGTTCTCTCCACCTCACCTCCGAAATCTGCATGTCCGGGAGTATCAACTATATTTATCTTTACCCCTTCATACTCAACAGCAGTATTCTTTGCCATTATGGTAATTCCCTTTTCTCTCTCAAGGTCAATGTTATCCATCACCCTTTCCCGTACTGTTTCATTTGAGCGGAAAATACCTGCCTGCTGGAGCATACCGTCTAACAGCGTGGTCTTGCCATGATCGACATGGGCAATAATGGCTATGTTTCTTAAGTTGTCATGTTTCATGATGTCTTGATATTACCTCTTACCGTCTGATTATGAATTATGTTTGCTGGTATTCATATGCTATTTATTAACCGAATGCACCCGAACCACTGCTGTATTATATGAGGAACCGGGAATACGAACAGGAGGCTGGTGACATCAATAATGCGGTGTCATTATAAACTATTTACGCATAAATATGCCATTGCACTTTATCCGTGATTGATACAGGGCTGCTGTGCAACAACCATGAGTTATCATTGAGTGTACTACTGTGACGGGACCCGACCTGAAATTACATAGCAATCATGTGCAGCGTTGATTTGTGATAAATATTACAAAGTCAACATATTGATTAATAAGGTTATTTCCCATATTCAGGAAACGGTGAATATCGCAGGCTAAAGATTTAATTTTTGATTACCGAAATGATACGTAACTTATTATTATTCATCAATGTCTGATTTGTATAGAGGGAAGAAGGGAATTGGAATTCAGCATGAGATACATTACATATAAAAAATATTACAACGATGGAGAGCTAAGTTAATGAGAAAAAAGAAAATGGGTGAAATACTCATAGATGAAGGACTTATTTCTGAAGAGCAGCTTGAAAATGCCCTTATTGCTCAAAAAGGAAAAAACAAAAAACTCGGCAAAGTCCTTATTGAGCTCGGGTATATAAATGATCTCCAGGTAGCTGAATCACTGACCAAACAGCTCTCACTGCAGATGGTTGATTGTAATGATTACAGCCCTTCGGAAGAGCTGCTGTCATTAATACCAAAAGAAACAGCCGAGAGAAAACTGGTATTCCCTCTGGAACTGAAAGGGAAAAACCTCAAAGTTGCAATGGCCAATCCCCTTGACTGGGAGACCATTGAAGACCTCTCTTTTATCACCAGTCTTAAGATATCAGTTGCCATATCTTCAGAAAATAATATTCTCGGGGCCATAGAGGAATTATATGGCGCAGCAGATGAGACATGGGACGTCATAAAGGAGCTGCCTACCTACGATAATGTTGAATTTGTAAAGGAAGAGTCAGACGACGACAGCGAATCAATGAATTTTCAGGCCATGTACCAGAACAGCGAGGCCCCTCCCATCGTCAGACTCGTAACCATGCTTATTGCTGATGCGGTAAAGTCTGATGCCAGTGACATACACATTGAGCCACGGGAAAAGTCTGTTATGGTCCGTTACAGAATAGACGGCGCCCTGAAAAATGTGCAGGCCTATCCAAAGCAGATCCAGGATGCTGTTATTTCACGCGTAAAGATTATATCCAACCTTGATATAACAAACAGGCGGTTCCCGCAGGACGGAAGAAGTGCCTTGCGGCTTGAAAAGAAAAATGTCGATCTTCGTATATCAACGCTTCCATCCATTTATGGTGAGAAAATCGTTATACGACTCCTTGATCCAACAACAGGTCTTATCCCGCTGGCACATCTGGGCATATCAGATCATATTCTCAAGCCGCTTATCGAGATATTCAGTCAGCCCCAGGGGATGCTTCTTGTAACCGGTCCTACAGGAAGCGGAAAGACCACGTCACTGTACTCCATCCTTCAGCAGGTCAGAACAGAGACAAAGAACATCATTACCCTTGAGGACCCGGTAGAGTATAAGCTTGCGGAAATTACCCAGGTGGGGATTAACGATGCCATTGGTTTTACGTTTGCAAATGCATTGCGGTCAGTACTCAGGCAGGACCCTGATATTGTTATGCTGGGAGAGATCAGGGACCTTGAGACTGCTGAAATTGCGACCCGGGCAGCCCTTACAGGCCATTTCGTTCTGAGCACACTCCACACCAATGACACGGTAGCCACGATTTCCAGACTGATAGATATCGGACTGGCTCCTTTTCTGGTGACCTCGGCAGTATCCGGCATCATTGCACAACGACTGATACGAAAGATATGTCCTGAATGCAAGACAGAATGTGATCCCCCTGACAGTATTCCCGATTATGACCTTCCGCCGGTCGATACCTTTCATAAAGGCGAGGGCTGCAATAAATGCAACTATACCGGATATAAAGGAAGAATAGGAGTATATGAACTTCTTGCAATGGGTACGAAGTTGAAGCGGCTGATATCAAAACCTTTTACTGAAGACGATATATGGCAGTGTGTGAGAGAATCAGGGACCAAAACCATGTTTGAAGACGCCTGGGAAAAGGTAATGGAGGGTCTTACAACCGTAGATGAGGTCGTATCCAAAATCCCCTATCCTCATTTAGAGGCAAACAGTTCCGAACCGGGATCAGCAAATGGCGATAACAACAAGGTTCTGCTGTTTGACAACGATGAAGAAGAAATCAATATGATCCGTTCCGCACTTGAAGAAAATGGCTATGATGTAGCGTACTCCACCAATGGCGAAATGCTCGAGACTGCAAAGGCAGAAAAACCCGGCCTGATAATCATAAATAATTCTGATGACAAGCTGGCCCATTTAAAGGAAATCAGACACCTGTCACAATTTACCTATACCCCCGTCATCTGTCTTGCCGATGAAACCTACAAACAGCATGAGCAGGAGGGGTTCAAACTCGGTATAAATGATTTCGTATACAGGCCGCTTGACGTAAAGAAACTACTCTACTCTATAAATAGAATAATCAAGACGTACTAGAACCTATCTTAAAAAAGATGTTGTTGCTGTCATACCCGCAGGTCGTAAGCGGGTATCCAGAAAGCCCTGAAAAGCCTGGATTCCCCGATCAAGTCAGGGAATGACAATGGATGTTTTTATCTTAAAAACATATTTTGAGATAGGTTCCAAGCGTTACATCATCTATTGCTTCCTTGTCTGCATGTCATTCCAGCAATCCTTTGGCCGGAATCCTTTCTTTATGTACTCTGGCTGCCTGCCAGTCAGCAGCTCCGCGGAACGGGAATCCAGCATAAATAATACTTCACACAACAGTATAAAATGTGTACAATATGTACAGATCATGAGCGACGTTCAGGACAAAACATCATCCGGAAAAGAGTTTTTTGATGACATACGAGCGTGGCAGCAGACCTTTGACGCCATACCTGATCTCATTCTGGTAATTAACAAAAATAACAGAGTTGTTTTGGCCAACAAAGCGGTCGAAAGAAAATTCTCGCTTGAGCGTAAAGATATTATAGGCAAGCCCTGTTATGAAATAATGCATTGCACTGAGAAACCTCCCTCATTCTGTCCCCATCCAACATCTCTTAAAACAGGGGAAGAGCTTTTTTCAGAAGCCTATGATGAACACCTGAAAGGTTTTTACCGGTTCAGTGCCACTCCTCTTTTCAACACTGCCGGGCAGAGAATCGGGACAGTAGAAGTCGGGCGTGATATCAGTGACCGCAAACAAACTGAAGATGCGCTGAAAGAAAGTGAAAGTATTTTCCGGTCCATAACAGAATCCGCGACAGACGCAATTGTTTCTATCGACAGGAATGACACCATCGTATTGTGGAACCAGACCGCTGAAAAGATGTTTGGGCTTACGGCAGCTGAGGTAATCGGTCATAAGCTGACCAGCATAATGCCTGACAAATACAGGGCAGCCCACAGGAAAGGAATATCAAGATTTTTATCAACAGGAAAACCAAAACTGGTAGGCAGGAGTTATGAGGTCACAGCAATAAAGAGAGATGGGACAGAGTTTCCTGTGGAACTTTCCCTGTCAAGCTGGGAGAGAAAAGAAGAAATATTTTTTACCGCCATCATAAGGGACATTACTATACGCCGACACCTTGAACAGAAACTTCGGGAGGCATCATTGACCGATGAACTCACAGGACTGCTGAACCGCAGGGGGTTTATGACCCTGTCAGAGAAGCAGCTGCTGATCTCAAAACGTCATAAGCGCCGCTTTTCTATTCTGTTCCTTGATTTAAATGATATGAAACAGATTAATGACAGTTTTGGACATAAGGCAGGTGATCAGGCGCTTATTGAAGTGGCAGATATTTTAAAAAAGACCTTCAGGTCATCAGACATTATTGCGCGTATCGGAGGGGATGAATTCACCATTCTTATAAATGAGCCCATCCCGGACGCAGACAAAGTCATTACTGATCATTTCATACAAAACCTTCAGGCTCTTAATGACCGCTCAGCGCACCCCTATACACTGTCAACGAGCCTGGGCATATCACATTTTGATCCTGCACATCCCTCATCAATTGATGATCTGCTTGCTGAAGCAGATAAATTAATGTATGAACATAAAAGCCGTAAATCCGAAGATACCGCACCTGATCCTTCCGGTAAGGACAAACGGAAAGCAGAACGCATCAGTACCGGAAATGATTATGTTGCAGAACTTATTGTCTCTGACAGTTCGATGATCAGGAATATCAGCAACAATGGTATATGTGTAGATACCCCCTATATGCTGAAAAAGGACAACATTTACAGTGTTAAAATTCATGCCAAAAATAATGAAATATTTTCTCAATCTGCTGTAGTAATATGGTCTGCTTCCATGAGAAAAGCTAAAGTCAGCTCTTCCGACCGCTTTGAAACCGGGCTGATGTTCCTGAAACTTGATACAACGCGAAAACATGCCCTAAACAGTTTTATCAAAAACCTTCCGTCTGCCTGATTCCCGAATATTTTTCAACATTTCTTCGAAGGTTCATTTACAATTACACCCCTGTTTGATTAAACTTACTGCAATCACTTGGAAAGGAGCTGTACATGCATATTGAACTGTTTTCGCTCTGCGATGCTGCTGCCGACTATAATGGCAAGTTAAGTATACTCGGGGCATTTGATGCAATCTGGGCGCGGACTGCTCCTGCAGTACATCCCCAGTGTGCAGTAGCATTGAGGATGAGATTCTCAAGAGTTGAAGAGGGTGAACATAAAGTCAGAATAAATATTGTTAATGCAGATGGAAAGTCTGTGGTTAAACCCTTTGAAACCTCGGCAAAAATCCAATATAAGGAACATGTAAATTCAATAGCAGCAAATATGATATTGAATTTACACGGCATTAAATTTCCGGACTTTGGAGATTATTCGATAGACCTGACGTTAAACGGCAAACATGAAGCATCGCTTCCCCTTTTTGTTAATCAGCTTCCTGCACAGGCCTGAGCATATAGTATGAAAACAAGGTTGACCGAAAAACAGCTGGAAAGATTCTATCGTCTCCTGTCTGTCAGGATGACTGAATTTGACTGCGGCAAGTTCTGTGCACCGAAAAATGATGGGATACCGGTCTGTTGTGAAAATGAATATGTTACGCCCTTACTGTTTCATGAGGAGTACAGATGGCACAGACAGAAAAGCAAATTCTGGAAGCGCGCATCACTGAAAAACAAAGACATTAGGAAAATGGTTGATGAGTCAGCCTCCTACTATGTCTATGCATTCTGTCCCGGACCAGGTGATTGTCAGAGAACAAAGCGCTCAATCGTCTGCAGAACATTCCCGTTTGAACCTCAGGTTGATAAGAATGGCAAGGTGCTCGGTCTTGTTTACATAAACACCGGAACCGAAAACTGCTCATTGATTGGACAGCCACAGAAAGCATATAATCCCAAATATATTGCCAACTCAATCAAATTTTGGCAGGAACTTCTCGATCTCTACCCGCCTGAAAAAGAGCTTTATATTGATGAATCAAGAAAACGGGAGCGAAGATACAAGCGTAAGGGGAAAAGGCTTAAGGTTTTTCGTTAAAAGAATTATAAGATTGTTATATTTCTGTATGTATCATGTAGGGGCGGGGAGACCCCAGCCCTACAATCCATCGAGATAATATCTTTTAAAATAATCCCCGGCATTGACTATATGGAAACAGTTCCTATTGCCCGCCCTGTTCAACCGGTGCAGGCCCGAACCTGTTGTCTCCCGGGGTGCCGGGTAAAAAACCGTTTTCAATTAAGGCCCAGATCGGACCGGCGATCGGAATAGCATTAAGCAGGAGCCACCATGCAGACTTGTTAATATCATGCCAGCGTTTTGCCTGCACAGCAAGGCTTGGCCAGAATATCCATAGCATAAACATGATCTGGGGTCTTGTAAATTGTCCGAACTCATCTGGGGTACCGGTGATAACTCCGAGCAAAAGTCCGGCAGAAAAGATAATCAGATTAAATATCCAGAACTGCTTTCTGGTCGCTCTGCCCTTAAATGAAAATAAGAACCATGTCCAGTTCGGGTCTTCTTTCTCTTCTTCTTCCTGAATGCCAGAATTCAAATTTTATTTCTCCTTACTTCTTATCATTACACCCATGACCGCAATGTGTTGGAATAAATTACTATATAGAAGGGTGATATTTATTTAAGCTATACATAAATATTATAAATGAATATGATATGAAATTACATATGTATTGATTCTCTATGTCATTCCGCACCTGCCTGGCGGCAGTCGGGATTGGAATCTTTTATTCTTTTAATATCCCCTCAACAGCCAAAATAACATCACTCACATCATTCTCTGAAACTCCTGAAAACCAGACCTTCTGGGGATAAAGAATAACATTCGGTCCATCTGCGCATAATCCCATGCACCCGCATTGTGAAACCCTGACCTTCGGTTTCCATCCCCTGGTTGCGACTTCTTCTTTCAATACTTTTCTAATCTGAGCACTGTTATTATCAGCACATGACTTCCGCTTTCCATGCCTGTCGTTTGTGCAGACAAATACATGACATGTAAATGGAGATTCATTACGCTTTGCCATTGTGTATTCCTTTCCAGTCTTTAAAAGAATTATATCTTAAGTACAGTGTTACAGCAAATGAACGCTTTCTTGTTTGACAGTTAGATGTGCAATTGATAGATGTTTAATTTATTTTAAATGGGGCTCTGCCCCAGACCCGGGATTGCCCTTCCGGCGGAGTTACTCTTTTACACAGCTAAAAGAGTAACCAGAAAAGCCGCCCCGAACCGATTAATAAGCTCACTTCAACCAGTTGCAGTGAGCTTCTGAATGTAAGGAGTTATTATTGGATTCGTTCACTTGCCGCTCACTTTGCATTCTTTTAACGGTTCTTCTTTTTATCTTTGCCATTTATCTCCCTTTTGATTGTCACAGTTGACTCGTACCGAGCTTCCGGGATATGCAGGACTGGACACGTTAACATGCAGGGGCACGGTGTCTGTGCCCTTCTTTAAATTTAGCGGCCAGACCGGAATAGCTCGGAAATTAAGCAATCATGCGGGGCGCATTTGAAAAGCGCTTATAAAGATCTTTTAATGTGAGGAGTAATTTACCTGTATTCTTTGCATTCGCTTGGTTCCGTTTTTTTTGCGTGAAAAAGAATGAACCCGTCGTTTGGGGGCGGAACCTGCCTACCGGCAGGCAGGCCCCATTATAAATATAGTCAGAGCATTATTTCCAGTCTCTGTTGCAATATCAAGCAGGAGCTCTCAATCCTGCCAAAGGGGCAGCCCGGTAACATCATCATAAGATCTGATAAGCTCCGCTCCTTCACATGCATGTACTATTATCTCGCAGGCAAATATTACTGTCCCCTGGGCTAAATGTCCTCCAAATGCATTTCCTTTTTCGTCTGCCAGCGTAATGTGCGCATGAACAAATGGCTTATTGTCCTTTATTGATACATTGCCCATGAGGTTTGTTATTTCAAGATGGCTGTTAAATTCCATATATTGATATTCACGTGCTTCCTGGTTGTAATATCCTACGCGTGCCTTTTGCACAGCGCCTATTCCTTCAATTCTTCCCAACGTGATATTTTCTTTTATGCATAGCGCCGTCATTTCTTCGAGCAAATCCATTCCGTGTGATAGTTTTCCGATAAACATTTTTGAAGGCGTAATATTTTTTAGCATGACAATTGTCCCTTTTAAAGTTACTGGTCTTATTGTTTACATTAAAGTGAGGCCGCCCATTTAAAGGATGTAAGTCAAGCCGCTTTCTTACATTTATAGGGTTGAATTAATATCTCTGCAGGGATGCCAAGACCCTGATTAAGCTTTCTTATCATATCAACTGAGAGCGGTCGTTTTCGATTCAATATTTCAGATACTCGAGCGCGGCTTCCAATGTATGGTTCTAAATCTTTTCGAGTTAAACCACGACTTTCCATATGAAATAGAATTGCTTCTACAGGGTGTGGTAAAGGAATGTTATAATGTTTTTCTTCATAAGCTTCAACTAGTATCGTCAATACTTCCAGGCGATCAGACTGTGGTGTTTTAGGCCTGGCGTGAAAAAGCTTTTCTATTTCCTTCAGGGCTTCCTGGTAATCTGATTTTGTTTTGATGGGTTTAATATTCATGGTTAATTCCTCCAATTAAATTGCGGCAACATCAATCTTGTCATATTCTCGATGTGTCCCGACAAAACAAATGTAAACAATTGAATGTTCATACTGAACAACTACAACTAATCGTTCAAGTAAGCCGCTACGCGGCAGATGCTAATTGACATATTATACACCCTCCGTTGAGATAGTCTATAAAAAAATTCAAAAGGAGGGATGTATTATGGACAACAAAATCAGGGAACGTATGGTCGGAGACATGCAGCTGTGCGGCTACAGTGAGAGGACGCAGGAGTCGTATCTTCGGGCAGTACGGCAGCTACAGGATTACTGTGGAAAATCGGCGGAATCGATTACTGAGGAAGAAGTAAGGAAGTATTTCTTGTTTATCAAAAACGAGCTGAAGTACGCCTCAGCCACCATCAAGATCGCCTATTACGGCATCAGGTTTTTCTACAAGACCACGCTGAAGAAGTCCTGGGACACGCTTGAGCTTATCAGGGCGGGAAACGAGCGGCGGCTTCCGGTGGTGCTGAGTGTTGATGAGGCCCGTACGATTATCGGAAGCATACGGACCGTCCAGAACCGGACCTACATGTATACCGTATATTCCTGCGGCCTGAGACTGCAGGAGGCCCTGAACCTCCAGGTCAGTGACATTGACAGCAAACGGATGGTGATCCACGTGCATCGCGGCAAGGGGGCAAAGGACCGGTATGTCCCGCTTCCAAAGAGCACACTGCTTATGCTCAGGGCATACTGGCGTACTCACAGAAACCCGGTCTGGATTTTTCCCTTCCGCGGCAAGGGGGGCAAAAAGGCGCCGACCGCCACTCAGCCGATGGACCGCTCAACGGTAAACGGCGCCCTGATCCGTACACTCAGGCAGCTGCCCTTTATCAGAAAGAAGGTCTCCATCCACACTTTCCGACATTCCTATGCAACGCACCTGCTTGAGGCCGGAGTCAATATCCGTCTGATCCAGCAGTACATGGGACACAAGTCCCTGATGACCATGCTGGTCTACCTGCATATTACCACATTCGGGCAGACTGACGCCTATAAGAAAATCAATGAAATCATGACGGAACGGCCGGACTCCGGGAAGCAGGGGGGTGTGCAATGAGTCATATTCAAAAGATCTTCACTCGCTACGGGGCTGAATACATCAGACGCTACGGAAACCGGATGCCCGAAAACCATCAGAGGGCGGTCTCTGCCATTCAGCAGTGCAGAGGGGGCGCATTTGGGTTCAATGTATTTCAGTGCGGCTCATGCAGGGATACCCATATCACCCGGTGCTCCTGCGGCAACCGCCACTGCCCCACCTGCCAGCATGAAAAGTCCGGGCAATGGCTCATAAATCAGTCACAAAACCTCCTGCCTTGCCCGTACTTCCTCATCACCTTTACCGTGCCGGAAAATCTGCGTGCCTTTTGCAGAAGCAATCAGAGGGTGGCTTACTCTGCCATGTTTTCCGCGGCATCGGAGGCGCTGAAGACCCTTGCAAAAGACCCCCGCTTTGTTGGAGCAGAGAAGACGGGATGTACCGCCGTGCTTCACACCTGGGGCCGCACGCTTCAGTACCATCCCCACATTCACTTCATCGTGCCCGGAGGAGGGATTTCACAAGATCCTCGAAAGTGGCATCCTTCAGGGCGTGCCTTCTTTGTTCATGTCGAGCCTCTCTCTATTATATATAGAGCAAAGTTTCGGGATGCCATGAAAGAGGCAGGACTCTCTCATTTGATCGACCCTTCGCTCTGGGAAAAGGACTGGGTTGTGCACTCAAAGGCAGTTGGTGATGGAAGGGCCTCGTTGAAATACCTTGCGCCCTATGTATTTCGGGTCGCCATTTCCAACTCCCGCATTGTCAGTTATGACAACCATCAGGTGACGTTCCGCTACAAAAAGACCGGAAGCAACCGGCTTCGCACCATGACGCTTGATGCCATGGAGTTTATCAGGCGCTTTCTTCAGCATGTGCTTCCCCAGGGCTTTATGAAAATCAGACACTATGGCCTTCTCAGCAGCACCTGTGCAATCGCAATTGAGAAAGTGAGAGCTTTGATCTCCGAGGTATCGGAATCACTTCTACGGATGACTGTACCGGATATCCCTCTGCCTTCACCGCTGACCTGCAGACACTGCGCCTCTCCCATGAGGAGGACCCGCTTCATTTCACCCCGCAACCGTGCGCCGGGGTAGCAGAACTTAATCGCTGCTTCGGTGTTCAGGTGTAAAGCGTCTTTTGCCGGTTGAATATTCCGGACAATACCCGTGCGTCCTGATACTCTCTTTTTGATTGATTACGACTGGAAATGCTCCGTAAAACAGGACAGCTCATTCACGGAATACTCTCACCGATAATACCGCAGCAACTTTCACACTGCACCCATCTTCTTCAACCGCAGCCCTATGTGAACCATTACCCCTACACATCCACCGGTCTTCTTGAACAACGGAATAGACCTCCGGCTTCGCGGCGATCTATTCCATTATTTG
>CAMYJJ010000012.1 GCA_947258735.1 Thermodesulfovibrionia bacterium
TACGCTTCGGGTGGGGGAAGTACGAAAGTTTCTTAAGAAACTTTCGTAGCGCAGAAGCGGGTAAGTGCGGAAGTGAATTTAAGCACGTATGTACTTGAGAACTTACGGGCTTTCCCTCTTTCCCAATGCAATATGTCACAATAAAAATATGTTCAATATTGACAATATTACCGCTCAGGTCAAACACAACTGCAACATATCCGACGCCCAATTCTGGGGGCTCTACTCACCATGCGGACTGTTATTGAGAATGCGTGATCTCTACAAGACTGAACACAGCCTGTCATCTGCTGATCCTGTTGATCATAAAAAGGTGGGTGCCTGGATTGAGATGAGAGAGGGTCTCTGGGAAGAGATGGAACAGCTGGAGCTTAGAGATATTTCGATAAATGGAAAAACCTGCAGCCCCTTTGCCGTAAAGAAAATCAATGCATTCCTCAATAAAGCAGGGTATATCTATGCAGCAGGCTACGGCAACATGATGAAGCCGGCCTTTATGATGGCCCGCTTATCAAAGGAATACTTCATCGGCAGATACAGGGTATATATTGCCGGTCAGGAACTGGCCCGCGACCTTGCCACGACACCGGCCATGACCAGAGGGCATACCATCATTGCCAGACATGAGGTCATGCACATCTTTTTCCGTGACCGGTATGAAGACATGAACGCAAAAAACTGCAGCAGCACCCTGTCCCGGGCATTTCAGGAATACGGTATTGAAAGGGGCATGGACAGGAACATTTCCGGCAAGAGGTTTGACAGATTATTTTCAGATTTGGTTTCAAAGGAAACCGCTGCATTTGTCTATCATGAGGTGGGCGAGATCTCTCAGCGCAGAATTCTGGGTACCTGGTGGAAAGAGTTAATCATGGATGTTCCCTACAGCAGGGCCGAACTGTTCTTACGAAACCTCAAAGACACCCTGGCCGATACCTGCAGTTCAGGGATGCTCTCCCATATTATTGAAAACAGAAAAGCTGGCTCATTGCATTTCTACATCGCCCTGTTAAAGGGCTTCAGAAAAAACATCATGCCCGAATTAGTTCCAGCATATAATGAATTCATAAGGACCGGCAACTGGGACACCATCGAAGATGTCCGGAAACGCGGGTACATACATGCAAGACATCTGGCACTTCAGTTAAAAGAGATGAATGAGAATGGTCTGGCAACCCCGGAGAATATAGAGAAGATGATTCCGTAAGTCGTTGCACGCCGTTCGTCGTTCGTCACTCATTACCCATTACTCATCACTATGCAAATATTTTTTCATATCCTGCTAGAATAAAAAACCCATGGGCAGATACCCTCAACGATCAAATGGACATGGCAGTTTAAAAGATATTCAAATCCTTGTGAATGAGCACCCCCATTCATTCTCAAAAGCAATCATAAAGAAACTGAATGTTGCGTCTACTGAAATTCAGTGGGTATCCCCTCTGAAAAGTGATAAATATGCTGAATACAGAGATGCAGATTTTATTGAAAGATTAGGAATTAATACATTAAAAGTTAAGTTTGACAGGTTCTGGCCAAAACACGGCCCCCAGTGGGATGCCCTTGGTAGGGGGAATAAAAGAGAGGTGTTTCTTATAGAAGCCAAAGCAAATATCCCGGAGATTGTTACACAGGGATTAGAGGCCAGAAACACAACATCCGTTCGACGCATAAAGAAATCCCTGGCTGCTGCAAAATCATATCTTGAAATTAAGAATAAAACCGATTGGGCAGGAACTTTTTATCAATATACCAACCGCCTCGCACACTTGTACTACTTGAGAAAACTCAACAGAGTCCCGGCATATCTTGTTTTTGTATATTTCATAGGTGATGAAAGTGTATCAGGCCCTAAAACCATCGAAGAGTGGAAGGCCGCACTAATAGTCATGAAGAAACATCTTGGCACTGGCAAACATAAACTGTCGAAATATATTGCTGAGATTTTTATTCAAATATAATCTTAGCAGAAAGCATGTAAGCCCCCTTATGAAGAAAATGGGTATAGAGGCTATATACAGAAAGCCATGGCTGTTAAAGCCACATCCTGGACACAAAGTATATCCATATTTACTCAGAGGAATGGAGATTACCCGGGCCAGCCAAGTCTGGGCGGCTGATATTACCTACCTACCGATGGCAAAGGGGTTCTGCTATCTTGTAGCAATTGTCGATGATGCTCTATCTCTTTCCATACACTTTCCGGGACAAGAGGTTTATGGAAATCTGAAAGGAGATTGATACATCCGATCTCATCAAGATGGATGATCGGGCCTGCATCTAAAACAACACTTCGAATGAAAGCTTGATCAGTCTTTTCCATGCAGGCCCCACTCAACGTCTTCTTTTAAGAAATGCTCCATGAGTTCAGGCTTGTGTGTTTCAAGGAACCGCCGGAGAGCTTCATTAATTACATCCGTTTCATTAGAGAACCACCCTCCTTCTACGAGCGTTTTAACCTGTTCGTACAACTTGTCAGGAAGTTCCGCATGTAATGTCTTCATTAGTGTTGCACCCGATTCAGAATTTTATTCATTATAACAATTAGCCTACATTATTCATACATCTTTGAGTCAGGGAGCAAAGTCTAAAAAAAGTTTTGAATACGGCACGATGCTATGAAATATATCATTGCGTTGGAAGGTCAATAAGGCACATGGTGTAATCTCCTGATTTTCTGCAAGACCGTTGCAATACTTTTTTTAGACTTTCCTCCCTTGATTCATGAATTATGTGGGTTAGACTTTTATGGAAATTTGAAAAAATAATGTCAAACATCAATTCCTTTATTTGTGACCACAATTATTGACACATTTACCTTGGCCCGGTATAATGCTAATAATAGGAGGCAATATGAAGATCGCCACTGTAAGAGAATTCAGAGACAAGGCAACACGCTATTTTAAGGAAGATGAACCGGTTCTTGTTACGCGACACGGAAAGGTAACAGGCCTTTATCTTCCAATTGAACACCCTGAAAGTTTTCCTCTGGAATTGAGAAAAGAAATGCTGGTCAGTATAGGAAAATATATAGGCAAGTCACTAGAAAAAAAGGGAGTAACAGAAGGGAAACTCATTGCCGACTTCAAATCCTTTAAAAAAACTCGCCGCAGACGCTAATGTTATTTTATCTGCAGTAGCTGGTAAAGCCGCTCTCAGAATATTTCTTAAGGAAAATATTGAGATAGTTACGACTCAATTCAATATTGCTGAAGTCAGAGAGTATTTATCTGTTATGGCAGGCAAATATGATTTGGCTGAAGAGATCCTTGAATCACAACTGAAGCTTCTTCCCTTAAAAATATACTCGCTGGATCAATACAAGAGTTTCCTGCCAAAAGCCACAAAGATAATGTCTGGAAGGGATACGGATGATATTGAACTGCTGGCACTGGCCATGAAACTGAAAGTGCCCGTCTGGAGTAATGACAGGGATTTCACTGTTTCTCATGTACCCGTTTTCACGACAGCAAAGCTGTTGAAAGAACTCAAGGCATGAGTTCATATGGATGCGTCTTCAGTTTAGAGTAAAAATCTGTTATTATTGTGTGAGTTTTCGCTGCATGCTGAACGCTGACAGCTCTTTTGGGAGCGTATAAGGTTCTGGTGTCCTTCCCGGACTTCAAATCCGGTGTGGCCTGCCACAAGTGGGCCGGGTGGGTTCGATTCCCACACGCTCCCGCCAAAATAAACTAAATAAAATAAGATATTATATAATCAGCGATAATTATGCCCCTGAAAATAAACCGTTCGTGGGTCTGACCATTTTATAAAATTCATCTTTAAGCTAATAGCGATCAGACAACTAAATTACAAATTATGTTATACGAATTATTAATTATTAGATCGGAATATTTAAATAATGTGGGGTAAGAATCCGTTATTACTATTGAGTTTATGTTGTCCAGTTTTCAACTTTTAGTCCATTGATTCTCCTAAATTCTTTAGTATTATTCGTCACCATGACTACCCCCAAACTCAGCGCGTGAGCTCCAATTAGCATATCCATTGAGCCTATCGGCTGTCCCTTCTTTTCAAGCTGTGCCCTTACTTTACCGTACGCTTCTGCGGCTTTTTCATTAAAGTCGGCAATTTCAAGCGGAACGGTAAATCCGCTTAATGCGTCGTGATTCTGCTGAACATAAGAGCTTTTTTCAACGCCATAGCGCAACTCTGCCAGTGTTACTGATGAAATGAGGATGTCCCCAGGCACATATTGAGTGAATCTTTTCAGTACCTTTGCAGGCTTTTGCCTGATTATATAAATGCATATATTCGTGTCAAGCATGAACTTCATTAAAAACCCTCTCTTTTCTGCAGCGGTGGCTGGAGCCTTTCGGACATAAAATCATCAGAAAACCGGTCAAGGCTTTTGACAAGTGAATCCCACGATTCTTTTTCAGGTATTAACATAACGATATTGCCGGATTTCTTTACCAGCACATGGTCATCGTCAAACCTGCACTCTTTAGGAAGGCGGACTGCCTGACTTTGGCCATTTTTAAATATCTTTGCGGTTTTCATAGTGAACCCTCCATTTATTAGTATATATTAATAGTATATACTATGAGTTCTCTCTATGCAAGCTGCACTTGTTCCCGGCAGTCATAATACTCCAGCCCCAAACAAAGCACATCACTCTCATTAAATCGGTGCTCCAGAGTAAATTAATTCTTCCATGCATTTGCCTATCATTTCCCGTTCTATGATGTCTATCACAGAATGTGCAGGGTCGCTTTACAATGATGCATCCTGTTTTATCCTTATATAAGATGGAAATCTGGGAATGCCTGATTTGTAAAATCCATAATACTTAAAAGATATAATGGATCCGATTTGTGGCGGGTTTTCTCTATCTTTATCACTAAAACCGGTACCTATCTTAAATCTTGTCCTGTCCGGCAATTCAACGAGCAAAGACCCCAGTCTGCCCAGATTTCTGCCTTCACCATCTAAATGATCAACAACCACGGCATCCATGTCATGGTAACTCTTCACCTTCATGATCTCATCACTCCGGCCGGTCGTGTAAAGTGAGTCAGGTTTTCTTATTATTAATCCTTCTCCACCCATCTTTTCTACCCTAACCAGCTCCTCCTTGAGCTGCTCCTTACCCTTTACGGTCTTTTGTGAAATGACAAAGGCATAATCAGAGGGGTGTTTTGCAAACCATTGGCTGGCCATGTTCAATCTTCGTTCAAACCCGTTCCCGGCCTCAGGCACATCAAAAATGCCAAATTTCAGGTCAAGCCAACCATTATGAGCTTTACGTGTTTTAACAATACTGACGGTTTTTTCAAAGGTGTTCCGTCCTCCCCATATTTCACCCTCCAGAGCAAAATCAGGAAAATTTTTCAGAAACGCCGCAGGAGGATTAAAGGGAATGCCGTTTTTTGACAGCAGTCTTTCTCCGTCCCAATACCCTCTCACCCCATCAAGCTTTTCACTCATCAGCCAATTGGATATATCAATATTATCCTCATAGACCTCGGGAAGCATGATATCAAGGGCGTCTGCGCTGGCGCCCGTGATCAGGCAGAATATCATTAATATAAAACATCCAATTTTATTTAACATGTGTCCCCCTTTGATTAAGAACAGCTAACATGGTTTCAATTGTTCCATCCCTTTCACTACACAGGACGGTCCTATCTTTAAAAACAATATGGATTCAGAGATAACAGCCCACATCCCCATTGGCTATTCATTATATCAAATTAAAGCAGTGATTGGCTCAAAGGGTCTTGTTCAGTAACATAATTATCGAGGTCCGACCTCGATAATCCTAAACAAATATACTCCGCTATTTTGAATCTGATATTATAAGGTGATATCGAGAGGACAAATCACTGACATGAGAAAAGGGGCAACGTTATCAAACAAAAGAAATCCGGTCAGGTGAGCGGAGGAAGACTCCGCATAGGCGACAACTGGAATGCAATTACGATCATCGCCCTTTCCCAGAGCAACCCGTTGAAAGCGATCGCTGAATTTGTTGAAAACAGCATTGACGCAGGCGCACAAAATATAACGATTATACGAGGCAAGGCGAAAGGCGACAGTTTTCTCCGGATTATCGATGATGGTGAGGGTATAAGAAGAGATGAAGACGGACTTCCTGATTTTAAATACGTGGCTACCCATATCTGTGATTCCATTAAGAGACAGTTAAAGAAGGAGGGTGCCGGAGGAATACAGGGAGAATTCGGGATTGGACTGCTCAGCTTCTGGACGGTAGGGGAGCAGCTCAGCATTCTCTCGTCCGGCCAGGACGACAGGACCTATCAAATGCAGATGGTCAAGGGCGACCCCGGGTATACCATTAAGCAAAAACGTACGCTGATACCTGTAAGCGGTACGGAACTTTCCATCTCGCCGCTGCTCCCCGGTGTCAGTCATATGAACGGCGAGAAGATACAGCGTTACCTTGCTTCAGAGCTGAGGGACCGCATTCGCAAATCAGAGATTACTGTACGGATAACTGACAGGACAGCGCGTAAAGAGCTTCTGGTTGAGCCGCGCGAGTTTTCAGGCCGGCTGCTTCATCGTCTTCCCGCGGTCTCTTCCGGAAAAGGGGAAGTGTATACGGAACTCTACCTTAACGAAGCAGGAAGTGAAAATATTGTCGGCCTGTACCGTTCAGGCACAAGGGTCCTGAATTCAATTACAGAACTCGACAAGTTCAGGTCCGAGCCGTGGACTTCGGGCTGGCTGCAGGGCATTATCGATGCCCCCTATCTGAATCTTACACCGGGCACGAGAAGCGGAGTTATTCATGACAATAATTTTGCTGAATTTGCATCAGCCATTAAACTGCTTGAGACAAGGCTGAACGAAATCATTGCCGGGCAGCGCAAGGCAGAAGAAGAGAGGGCAAGCCGGAAGATACTCAAGTCTGTTCAGAATGCGCTGAAGGAAGCGATTCTGGCTCTTCCTAAAGATGAGTATGACTGGTTCGATATTCATGTAGACAGCAGGAGCAGGTCCGGAACTTCAGCGAGAGACGTTGTTCCGGTCTCCGGTGAAGATACGGCAAAGCCTATGGCAACTTCATCTGGAGAGGAAACAGCCGAGCAGAAAGAATTTTTTGAATTTGCAGGCCCTCTTTTCAGCGTCCGGATATCTCCGGCATCGGCAGTTGTTTCTGTGGGAAGAGTGAAAAACTTCCGCGCCATACCGCGGGACCAGAGGCGGAGGCTCGTTGAAGAAGGCTTGACCTTCCTCTGGGAAATAAAGGAGGGGGAAGGGACGCTTGAAAACACCTCCGCTGAAATAGTCACTTTCAGGGCTGCGAATGAACCCGGTCTCACAACTCTTTTATTGACGGTGACCCAGGGGGCAACTGTCTGCACTGCCGAAGGATTGATAACAGTGACTGATACAATTATCCCTAAACATGATGAGAGCGCTGTTTTAAGGAAGGGAATGCCCGGATACACATTCAGACGTGCCCCGGGTGAGCTATGGCGGTCACAGTACGATGAGAAGCAGAACGTTATTATTATCAACAACGCTCACAGGGACTTTGTCTATGCATCAAAAAACAGGGCAAGAAAGCTGCGATATATCTGCCGGCTTTTTTCAAAGGAACTCGTTTACCGTAACTTCCCGGGGCTGCCTGCAGAACAGCTTCTTGAGCGTATGATTGAGTTGAATCTTTATACGGAAGACAATCTGAAATAAAACGTATAAAAAGATGAATATAAGAAACGGTGAATAATGTTTGCCGACTCACAAACGACAATTTTTTATGGCTTCGTACATCGCAAATCGCTGCTCGTCATTCTCTTTTTATTCTTTATTCGTAATGAATAATTTTATAGCTTATCGCTTATAGCTACTGTTACAGCATGGATACCTGATTTACCCCTTTTTTCTCTTAATCCATAAGAGATTTATGAGCTTCAGGACAGCATGGCGCAGCCTGCCCGGTGGCGTGCCCATTCAGGACGTCTTTTTGCAAGCTCCTCTTTGCCGGGCTGTTCATCATAGGGTCTCCTCAGGACATCGAGCAGTTCATTGACCATTGAGTGATCACCCTGCTCTGCTTTATCGATAGCGAGCTGCGCGAGATAGTTCCTGAAGATATATTTGGGATTGACGCTGTTCATCTTTTTCCTGCGCAGATCATCAGGGGTCCTGTCATGAGTCAGACGCACCCTGTATTGATCTATCCATTTTTTGAGCCTGACTTTATATGCATCACGTAACTGATCTGATCCATAATAGGCATCAGAGAAATGCCCTATAAGATGAGCAGCCGAGGATGTATCCGACGCACCACCCTGTACATCAAGCGCTGCCAGCCTCCGAAAGAATATGGTCATGTCTGTTTCAACATGCTGAAGCAGCCCCTGCATCTCGGTAATCAGTTCATTGTCATAATCGTTATTGAAACCGGCAAGGCCCAGTTTATCTGCCATCATTCTCTGCCATGTATCGCGCAGATGATCTGAATATGTCTGGAGAGCGTCCTCCAGAGGTTTCACGTCATCAATCAGGGGATGTATTGCATTTGCAAGCTGGATGAGATTCCACCTTCCGATTTCAGCCTGATTGCCGAACCGGTATCTGCGGCCCTGCGCATCTGTCGTGTTTGGTGTCCATCCCGGATCATAATCCTCGAGCCATCCATAGGGTCCATAGTCGATCGTGAGTCCCAGAACAGACATATTATCCGTATTCATGACCCCATGGACAAAACCGGTACGCAGCCAGTGCACGATCATCTCCGCTGTTGTCCTGCAGATCTCATTGAACCATGCACCATATACTTCTTTTGACGGCTCGCCCAGATGCGGGAAATCACTCCGTATCGTATAATCAGCAAAGAGGCGGAGCAGGTCCAGTTCTCCTCTCCAGGCCAGTATCTCAAAATTACCGAACCGTGTAAATGAGGGCGCTGTTCGACAGACGATCGCTCCGGGCTCCGGCTGAGGGTTTCCGTCATAAAACATGTCCCTGATCACGCGGTCTCCGGTGGTGAGAAGGCTTAATGCCCTTGTCGTGGGGATCCCGAGGTGATACATGGCCTCGCTGCAGAGAAACTCACGGACCGATGACCGCAATACCGCGAACCCATCGCCCATTCTAGAATATGGAGTGGGGCCTGCACCCTTGAGCTGAAGCACCCATCTTCTTCCCTCATTATTAACCACCTCTCCCAGGTTAATAACGCGGCCATCCCCGAGCTGGCCGGCCCAGGTGCCAAACTGGTGCCCGCCATAACAGGAGGCATAGGGATCCATCCCGGATAGCACCTTATTGCCTGAGAAGACCTGTACAAACTCCTCAGACTCACAGAGCTCAGGGGAAAGGCCGATCTCTTTTGCCATCTCCCTGGAATAGGCCACCAATGCAGGCCCTCCTGCCTTAACCGGCCGGACCCTGGAATAACATGCATTGGTCACCTGACGGACCTCATTTGTACCTTCAGGGTCTGCCGGAAGCTCCCGGGTATAGGTATTGTCAAAATGCAATGCGTTTTCGAGCGTTATGTTATTTTGAGATTTCATTGTATATATATTCTTTACTGATTAGATGGTTATTTGCAACAAATCTGCAAGGGGTGATTCCGTTTCCTTTAAGTTCTGTCGTGTTGCGGATTGCTGTGATACGCGGCACTCGTTACTCGTTTCGCGTCACCCGTTACCTGCTTTCCGGCAGGAAAGACCCGTCATGCATTATTTATAATCTGTGATCTGTAATCTGCCTGATGATTTCTTATGGCTAAAAGAAGAGATGTGTCTCTGATTTTTCCCGGTCGATTACTTCCCCCAGTTCCATGTATATTGAATCATCTGTCCGTACAGGGGAAACCACTCAACACTCATATCGGGCAGGTTCAACACTGCACAGCAGTGGTTAAACTGTGTACTGCCGGGATTGATGACCCGCGTGTCCCCGAGCTGCTCTGCAAACACCTGGTGGGTATGACCAATGATCAGCACATCGCAGTCACATTCAGTCAGACATTCGGTCCAGGCCTGTTTTTCTTCTTCAATAACATCGCCACGTTCATCCAGCAATCGTATACCTTTCAGCATGGACTGCGGCGGACTTGCATGCACCATGTATATGCATATGCCTTCCCTTTCCTCCCGTATGACCGGCGGAAGCTTTTGTAAATACTCATGCGTGGCTGTTCCGCTCTGATGACCGGCCCTCTCAAGATGCCACTTATCATGGTTGCCGCAAACCGTCCGGCAGCCGATCTCTTCCAGCAGCTCCACGGTTTTGTCCAGGTGTGTCCCATACCCGGCGATATCACCCGTACACCAGATCTCATCGACCTGCTCCTGTCTCAATACAGCCAGCGCCCCGGCCAATGGTCCGGGCTCTGCATGGGGATCGCCGATTAAACCGATCCGGGTTGACATCGTATCCTCAGTATATACACAGACATTGTTTCAATAGTCATGGCGAATCAACAATGTTCTCTTATCACATTTCTCAGCATATCAACAGAAGGAACCGGTGCAAGTCGTCCAGACCTGTCTTTAAACATACGTCATGAAAACCCGGAAATTTCACCGGTCAGCATATCTGCCCCATTAATGAGTATTGATGGAGACCCCTTCAGTCCGATGCGTACTGCTTCTTCTTCACTTATTCTATGGATCTGTACATCTGCTTCAATACCCTCCAGACTGAGGGCCTGATGTAAATTTTCTTTCAGAGGTTTTTCTGACGTGCATCCGGGAGATATGTAACAATCTATTTTCATGATCCCTCTATTCTTGATAGTATGAATATGTTAATAATAAAGATAATGGAGGAAATTCAGCAACATTTATCTGGAATCTGTAATTCGACGCACGTCGTTCGACGATTTCCCCATTCCTAAATCTGTAATCTGTGATTTGTGATTTGTAACCTGATCGCTAATCACTGATAGCTTATCACTGAAAATAATTGCAAACGGACTAAAAGCATGGTATACACACTATTATGAAAGAAGGAACGGTCAGTGTTTAGATTGAACGAATAACAGGGATGTTGAAGAGCGTTCATGTTGAAAACCCGAGTCAGAGCGCAATATGGAGGAGGCACCTACAATGCAATTAGAAGGGAAAAAAATAGCGGTCTTTGTGGAGAATTTTTATGAAGACATGGAATTATGGTATCCGGCAATCCGGTTCAGGGAAGAAGGCGCCCTCGTAGAGATCATCGGTCCGAAAGTGGATACCTTCAGGGGCAAGAACGGGGTGCCTGCAAAGGCTGACAGGGCAATTTCAGATGTGAGAACTGATGAGTTTCACGCATTGATCATTCCCGGAGGATATTCCCCGGACCATATGCGGAGGAATGCTGATATGGTGCAGTTTGTTAAGGACATGAATGATCAGGGAAAGGTCATAGCTGCAATTTGTCACGCCGGGTGGATGCTGGCTTCTGCCGGTTTTTTAAGAGGGAAAAAGGTCACCAGCTTTTATTCCATTAAGGATGATATGACAAATGCGGGAGCAGAGTGGCTGGATCAGGAGGTGGTGCAGGACGGCAACATTATTACCTCCCGTACCCCCCGGGATCTCCCGGCATTCTGCCGGACCATTATCAGGGCCCTTGGTTGAATGTGGATCTTTGGCCGACGGCTGATCGCTTATTGCTTGTGTCTGAACATACTGAGATTGCCGAGTCACACATTACATACAATGGATAACGAACGACGCACGGCGGATTATTACCATCACGCATAACTCATCACTGTCTTTTGAAATCTGTAATGTAAAAGCTGGAATTCATAGTCCGTCACAATCAAAGATCTGACATCGGCCACCTATTGTTTGCGGAAGCAAGAGGCATCGATCCCTGATATTAAGGACAAACAATATATAATAAAGGGGCACGCTGCAATGTGCCCCTTTATTGTGGCAGGATTATCTCATCTCATGTCCTGATCATTCAACAGCCGGCAGGCGTTGAGCACCTGCCGGCAGCTGCGTTAATCATCATCATTCTGTAATTCAACCTCATCACCGATTATCTGAGCACTCGTGACAATACTGTCCTCGCGTGCTTTTACGATGCTGCCGACCTTCACCTGACTAAAGAAGAAGTTTGCAGAGACATTCTCAACATCATCGACTTCAAAGTCCGTGCCTGCATTCGTAATAATGTTGACACCAAGGATCGTGAGGTCAGGTTCGTTTATTGCATCAACCGGCCCCTCGAGGATTGACCGGTTGTTACTGTCTATCTCGATTTCAAGCGCAACAACATCATTGCCTGCACCCCGGAACCCCTCGATTTCAAGATAATCACCGTCCTGGATATCGTCTGCAGTTATAGGTTGACCCTTTTCATCTTCAATTACAGTAAAGTTGTTTGTGAGGATTGTAATTCCTCCGAACACTGTCAGGGTGCTTCCTGATTTTGAGACCTGCGCATCTATGCTGATCGAGTCTTCCAGTTCGATCTTATCAGCGATGAATTGACCTGTACCGTTTACATTTCCTTCTGCCTCTATCTTCGTGCCTACGGCCAGGCTGGCAGCATCACCGTTTCTGAATTCAGTGCTGCTGTTTATGATGATCTCCTGGTCATTGATCCTTACAAGGCCGGGGCTTCCGGGATTGTCTACAAAGGAGATGATGCCCTCAATCTCAAAATCATCATCAGGGTCAAGGCCCGGAATTTCATCCTCAAGCTCTACGGATACGGCCTCCAGTGTGCCTCCCACGAGGTCTCCTTTTACTTCAATAAAAGACCCGTTGCCGGTGCCGGCAGGAAGCGTTAATCCATTTGCAGCAAAATCAACGGTAAGCGTCCCGATCTTAAATGTTCCGGGAGGATTGTCAAAACTGCTGATAGCACCCTTCACCTCAAATTCTCCTGTTCCCGGAGCAGCAGCCAACAGCTCAATTCGTGTTGCGCGGATCGTATTGTCATTAAAGTTAAACAGTCCGTGCACCTCTACATTGTCAACTCCGGCTGTCAACCCGGCAAGACCGGCTACATTATCAAAAACCGTAGCATTGTCAACAATCACTGCATTCCCCATGACAGTGAGTGTATTGTTGCCTGCGTCTACACTGTTAACAAGACCTTTCAGTTCATTGTCTACCTCGATTTCCAATGCGTTCTGACCATCGAATGAGACAACAGCAACCATGCCTACACTGAGATCATCCTGTGACAGCCCGCTGATATCGTTAACGGTAACGCTTGTCTCGTTTGTGAGCTCAAATGTTGAATCATTCAGCCTGATACTTCCGAATCCGAGAATTGCTCCTATACTGATGCCGGTTCCGCTGATGCCGCCACCGGCAAACTCAAGGCCTCCGCCGCACGACACAGTTATCATCGACAGGGTAATGAGCAATACCAGAAAACCCGTCCATTTCCTCCGATATTTATTTTTGATCAATTTACTCATGTTGTTTTCCTCCTTGTTTGTCACATGCATTTATATGCATTTTTTTGATTGTTTATGTCATGCCCTTTCTCATTCAAAATAAAAGATCCCCACCCCTGTTTTTCTGCTGCCTGTTCCCTGCATGTCAGGATTCGTATCTTTGTCATAACGGGAGATAACCTTATCTATGGCTTTAATGTATTCTGCACTCATGTCCGTGAGAATCTTCCGGAGTTCCGGCAGCGCATCTTCAGGGATATTGTCATAGGACACCTTCCGCTGGAAAAAAGTATTGTCAGGGCCTGCGTTAATGTTGTGGTCAATTGTAGATATAAACTCGCCCGTATCAATACCGAGCATGTTTATCTTTTCAACTTCATCCTTTGATACAATGTAGCCGTCTGTAATCAGCCGGATCTTTTCACCGGTCTTCTCAACAACGCCTGCCCGTACCATCTCATCAAGAATGGCCCGGTGAGGTATGTCACCGCTGTATTTCCTGACCAGTGCGGCAAAGCTGTCCTCCTGCCCTTCGATAGGCAGCGGTTTCGCACGTCCTCCGGCATCAAGAAACCCGGGGTCTTTTCGCCAGCCGTTTATGACCCTGACAGCCCTGTGATGTTTGCCTGAACTGTCGGGGTCGTCCTTAAAGGACAGTTCCTTTACCCGGGCAGCCTCTTTTCGGCTCAGGCCCGTAATCGTCGCTATACGGGATATGGTCTGTTTCCTGCCGGCGATTGTGAAATCATGTGCTGCTGCATCAACATATACCCACTTGGCAACGTCACAAAACGCACCGTAAGAAATATTATTTTTCAGCAGAATCCTTACAAGCGGTTTTAGCAGGTTTATGATTGAATTTGTGATTGTCATTTATTCCTCCTTTCTATTTGGGATTATAATCCCAAAATTAAGATTTGTCAATACCCCGGCATAAAAAAAAGATGATCACGGGAAATGTGGATGTAACTAAATGATAAAAAAAGATTAATACGTCTATCAGTGTGGTCAGGGCTAAATTTTACAGCTCAAATAGCATATATAGGGGTCTACCCCTGAAATTGTCCACGGGGGATTCCGCATCAAGTGCGGAATGACAAAATAACGGGGTGGGGTCTACACAGGCTGTTACCCAAATCAATAAACTTCATAATGTCATTCTGAACTTGTTTCAGGATCTATGGATATTGAGAGGTTATGAGACCCTGAAACAAGTTCAGGGTGACAATACATGGTTTGAGCAACAGCCTGTACACATTTTACAGATAACAGCAACAACGTTTGATAATGCAAGAGGGTCCAAGGTCACTGATGTCATCATGTAATGAATAATCAGCAGGGATTATTTAATGTGAGTTCGATTTTTTAGGGAACATCTGAGTCTTTGAATATGTTTTACATACTGTTGCGGCTGCTGCACGAGTTCAAGCCCCATACCGTCATAATACCCATTTGACTTTGTTATTCTGTTGACTTTTACAGGGACATTCAATGTCTCTTCGTTTGCAGAAATGGATATCTCAAATTGCATTTCAAGGGGAAATGTTATCTTCTGTGATTGAATAAACATTCCTTTTTCCGAGATATTCTTCACAGTTCCGAAGTTATGAATATTCAGACAATGAAATGCTAAATCGGTTGGTATTCTCTTATACGTTCTTTTTTCCATATAACAAGCCGTTGCCCGAGCCTCCCCAACGGTAAAGCATTCCCTGCTTTATCCTTTCATGATCAATGAGGTTTAATACTTCCAGGGGTTTATATTTTCAGTTACCTTCCACGTTCCGGCAAGAGCTTCGATTATGATTATTTCATCTTCAACCAATAATTCGGTCTTTCCGTCTGTGGTCTTCGTATAATTGCCGGTGGCTGCTACTTTCAGGAAGTTTACCTCTTCGTCAAGGATGTATTCCTCCTTCTGATCAACTACTTCTACCTTGATGTCTGAGAAATCGTATGTTGCTGCACTTAACGACTTGAGAGTACCCTTTTCCCTGTTTGTTTCTATAAATGCCTGTATGCGATGGATGATCCCGTCCTGCTCCTCATTTACATAAAAATCAGCAACCGACAGGTCAGTCATCGGAATATGTTTTTCTATAAAATTAAGAACGAACTTCTCGGGAGTCACGGATGGTGCGGAGGTGCAGCCTGCCCATACAAGTATCAGAAGAGAAGCTATGAGCATTTTCAGAATCTGTGCCTGCTTTGGCAGAGCGTTAGTGTTTGAGTACATGTTTATAATCTCCTTTTGTAATATGTATTTGACTCAATATCATGTACTGCAATATGAGTACCAGGGTAATTGATAATATTTATGTGATAAATCAGGGAGATACAAGAGCATGAAAAAAACGTTATCCAGGCAGTGTAACTTAATGTTATATATATTATTTATATGTTACTTTTTACCACATATTTATTATTTCGTAAGAATATGAAATAAACCGACGATCGTTGTGAGTCGAGCGTCGTTCGTAATAACGAATTACAGATTAATCATTACAAACCTTAGGGGTCGGATCTTTCCAGGCTGTTGAAAAACTCCATTTATATATTTATCCTTTGTCGTCATTCCCGTGAAAACGGGAATCCAGTCTTTTCAGACTGTTACTGGATACCCGCTTTCGAGGGTATGACATAAGCATTGGTCAAGAAGAGTTTTTCAACAGCCTGTTTTATCGTGACGATGGCAGGTAGTCAGTATGCAGCTGTCAGGTCATCGTTGTTGACTGCTTGAAATAATTCACAGGACAATGGGAATAATGTTGAAAATTTAAGCTGACTCAACTACTATTACTATGTTTATAAAAATAATAACCTGTTGTATGAATGGGAGGTTTCAAAATGCAAGACCGGTTCCTGAAAATGAGTTTTTTAATCGTCTGCTTATCAACCCTGGGCTTTGTCCTTGGCTGCTCCGGCATGAGAACATCCCAGCAAACTCCGGCAGAGAACTTTGATAAGGTATCTCTTCACCTTCATTTTGAGGAGGATAAAGCCGACATCGTTGAAAATGATAAGAAAACGCTGGATAGTGTTGTTGATCTCATAAAAAGCTATCCCGGTTCAGATATTCTGATCGAAGGGCATACGGACAATACAGGCACTAAAGGGAAGAATCATAATCTTTCGCACCAGAGAGCTGATGCTGTAAAGAACTATTTAATTTACAAGGGTGATATTGAACCATCAGCAATTAAAACTATAGGCTACGGCGGCTCAAGGCCGGTTGCATCAAATGATACGGCAGAGGGCAGAGAACAGAACCGGCGTGTCGATATTTTGATAATGCCAAAGTAGGAGAGTATGCATCGGGATCGGGACCGGGTCCTGGTTCCTGCAGAAAGCTTACCAAGGGCGATTAGCTCAGTGGGAGAGCGCTGCCTTCACACGGCAGAGGTCACTGGTTCGAAACCAGTATCGCCCACCATATTTTAACCATAAAAGAATATGGGTTTAGGCTCAGAGGTCAGGGGAAAGAAACCAAAGTTATCGGGGTTCAATTATTTTTTAATCGTTTCTTTGTATGTTCCGGCTTTTTTTAGAACGTTTTCCATCTCCCCAATGGTTATCTCCGAAGGATCGTAATACACAGTATTGATTTCCCTCATGCCCTGCCAGCCTCTTGTTACTCTGCTGATGCCGTTGCGCCCTTCCAGGGCCGCCTTGCCCACATCGTATCAGCCCACACCAAAAATGACCTGAGCATCATCTGCAAACACGCCCTGTCCTGTCATCATAGTGAAGAGAACAATCAGGACGGTGCAAAGAGTACGCTTATTAAATGGAATGTTCATGGTGACCTCCTTTATTAATCCGTTACTCTTTATGTATAGCAGAGAAATTTCACAAATGTATCACAGACACATACCATTCTGACAAATGACGTCCGGTTCATCTCTTCAATCCTTCAAAATAACAGCTGATCACATCCTTGCATACTGCCTCTGAGGCAACTTTTTCAAGCTAAATCAAGAACGGAAAATGTGCGCAAACACCTGTATCTAAATGAAGTTTAAAAATAACGTTTGTCATTAGCCCTGTCTGATTGTTATTATAAGGGTTATTGCAATCATTATTCTCCGCAGTAACTTTATAATCACTTTATGAATAGACGGTCTTTCTTAAAAAAACTGACAGGATATACGCTGGGGATCACAGCGGGCGGACTGGTGTTGCCGAACGGGATAAAGGCTGAACTGGTAAAGCCTTTATCCGAACTAATTTCCGAAACATATCTGGATAACGAAATTCGAAACAGGATAGCTGCCTTAAAGAAAGACAATCAGGGTCTGCAGTTTGGCGATCTTCACTGCCATTCAACCTATTCTGACGGGGCGTATTCCGTCAAGGATCTTTTGTTCCGCTCTGCATCGCTCGGACTTGATTTTCTGGTGATTACAGAGCACCTCACGCCCGGCGATTACAGGCTGGAAAGCTGCCTAGATTCAATTAAAGCACAGCGGGAAATTATTCACAGGTGGAATCATGGGGAGTTGGAGCCTCCGGCTGTCTATCCTGCTTTTGAAATTAGCACAAAAGAGGGACATCTCATTGCTGTGTTCCCTGAAGAGTATTTTAAGCCGGCACGGCTGAGAGAAGTAAAACAGTATTTTTCGAGGTTTGATTCCCATTCTATCCCCGTGGATTTGACGGCAGGGTTAATCAGGAACATGGGCGCTGTCTCAATAGTGTCGCATCCTGACATACAGCGTTCTTATCCTTTTGGTATACCTGTTGGCTTTGTAAAAGAACACCTTGCCGGTCTTGTTGACGGAATAGAGGACATAAGTGCAGGCCACGGGTATCAAAATGATTTCTCTACTGATACGGGACTTGCCACAATAGGTTCAAGCGATGATCATTTGAACATCATTCTCGGTACAGTGGTTACGTCTTTTGATGGTGCCAAACATGATAATATCATTGAAGCTGTTCGCAGGTGTGACACCCGTGCTGTCCGTTTAACAGACTCTCTTGATTTTTTATTTGCCCCTGCCAAACTGTTTTTTAACATATAGGTCTCTTCAGGCATATCCCTGTTTGTAATTCTCATACCGGGTAAGCACCGAAAGCGCAGATAACCGGCTATTGCAGTTCACCCATGTTCCTGTTAACATTAAATCATGACTGAACGTCAGACTTCTACCTTACATAAACAGGGACGAGTATTGTGCCTTTTAATCATTTTCATGCTTGCTCTTGTTCCGGATATTGGGGCTGCAAAGAAAAAATTGAAAGCAGAGTATAAAGCAATGAAGGTAGTGAACGGGGGGAGCATATCTGGAAAAGCTCTGTTTGCCGGACCGGTCATTCCAAAGGATGAAATGGTCAAGCTGACTTCAGAGAGAGAGCTTTGCGGAGATACGCTGCCTGCCGGAAAATATATCATTAATGAAAGCAGAGAAATCAAAAACGTCATTGTTTTTATCGCAAACATCAGATCGGGCAAGGAGATTCCGCGGGACCCGGTCACAATAGATAATGTAAAGTGTGCATTTGTGCCTCACGCGAATATCTCCTTCCTCGGCAATACCGTGATTAACCGCAACAGTGACCCGGTGCTCCATGGCGTTCACCCGTATATAGGACGCAGGACAGCCTATAACATCGGCCTCCCTGACATGGACCGTGTGGTTAACAGGAAGCTTGTGCGGACAGGGCTCATGGATTACCGGTGCAGTCCCCACCCCTGGATGCGGGCCTACATCTATGTATTTACCCACCCCTATGCAGCAATTACCGGTGAAAGCGGTGACTTCTCCATCACCGAGATACCTGCCGGTTCATATGAGATCAAAGCCTGGCATGAGGCCTTTGGTGAGATCAGCCTCGGCAGGGTTGCCGTTACCGCAGGGGAATCGAAGAAGATTACTGTTAAGTTTAAATAGCGGTTTCATTTTACTGGGGGCACGTTTTGTGCTGTGCGTTCACTATCTGGCTTACCTGATGGTGTCAGGTTTAAACAGGCACTTGCCCAAATCGATAAACTTCATAATGTCATTCTGAACCTGCCTGCCGGTAGGCAAGCTTGTTTCATAATCTATGGATATTGAGAGGCTATGAGACCCTGAAACAAGTTCAGGGTGACAATACATGGTTTGAGCAACAGCCTGAATACAGCTCACATAATTTCAAAATTCAGGATCCCATACCAGGATTTTAACATCACCACTTCTCCCAGTGAATGTTCTCCTCTTTAAATTTATCTATCGGTTTTGCACCCCTGTCCGCAGGTATGCCTATCGGTATGACATTCAGCGGAATGATATTATCAGGAATGTTCAGTATGGTTTTCACCTCTGCAATCCTGTCATTGCCCGGATGCACAGCTGTCCATACCGCACCGTAGCCCATGGCATGGGCCGCAAGAAGAATGTTGCCTGATGCGAGGGAACAGTCCATGACCCAGAAGTCTTTTGCATAGGTATCGTCCTTGCCGGGAATGCCGCAGACAACGATCGCGGCTCCGGCTTTATCGAGCATTTTTGCATAAGGAAGTGACCTGCAGAGTGTATCAAGGGTGTCCCTGTCCGTGACTGCCAGAAAGGCCCAGGGCTGTATATTCATGGCAGAAGGAGCTGCCATGCCGGCCCTCATCATCGTGGCCAGGTCTTCCTTTTTTACCTCTTCCCCTGTGAATGTGCGCACACTCCTGCGCGTGAAGATTGTCTCTAAAAAATCCCTGTTCATAAAGGTCTCCTTTGGCGTTTGGATATGGTGTAATTACCATTATACAGCACTTATCTACATAGGAGTCTGCCCATGACATTGTCCGATAATTTCGAGAAATCAGATCCTGATTTATACGGAATGGCTACGATCACTTTAAAATGATATTTATATAAGCAGGGAGGGCGATCAGCTCAGTGGTAATATATCAGAGGTATTTCACTATTAAGAGCGGTGCGGTCAGGGCGATATTGGGATCGTCCTCGATGCCGACAAGTCCGGTGTCTTCTGAATCAAAATCGAGCAGAAAACGCAGCTGAAGGTCTGACGACCCGCGCCTCTGAACCTCCAGCATCAGCGGGGTAACATCAATAACTACAATAAAGCCCTGGTCCCCGGAAAAGAAATCAAAACTCAGGGATGCATCAGTGTCATTTGAAAATCTCAATGGAAGAGAGTTATAGTTATCCTCTGTCAACCCGTCAAGGGAATACTCGACAAGGTCCAGCAATGTAGGGATTGTATCATAAAAGCTTACTTCGTTGACAAAGACCTCAAGCTCCGCACTGAGGATCTCTGCATCGACAGGAATCACATCATCTCCATTAATCCCGTCAAGCGGAAAGGTAAGAAATGCCCGGTATTCCGGCAGTGTAAGGTCGTCATCATCATCGATACCGAACAGGAGTTTATCCGGACCATTTGTGATGTAATAGTCACCCATGATGTCCAAGGCAATATGGCCGTCCACCGCCTGGTCGCTTAGGATCTCGGCAATGAAAGTACATGCATCACCTATTCCATCCCCGTCGGAATCAGATTGATCAGAATTTGGAACATCTGGACAGTTATCATTTATGTTAGCATACCCATCTCGATCACTATCAATGAACTTGGAGTCCACGTCGCCACACCCCGTAAGGGTCAGTGCAAGGACAACGATAATTCCCAGATAAAGCAGTCTCTTCATAGTTTCCATTCTAAAGTTTTTCATTGGCGAGCCCTCAGAAATCCATTCTCCCTTTTATGATGTTATGAATGATCCATTATTAAATATTATCAATAAGATATGAACAAACTTTGAAGAACAGAGTTTCTTTATATATTAATAGTATACCATTATCAGGGGCATGAAATTAAAAAATAAGGGACGCACCCCAATTGCATCATTCTCAAATATCGAAGTTTAACTTCGATTGCCACGTTCGTCATACCCGCCCCCGATTACGAAATGTGAGATCAGATTCCAGCGGATATCCAAAAAGGTACAGTGCAATGTGGTTTCTGGATTCCCGATTAACAGAACTCGGGAATGACAGCTGTTGATACCCTGCAGTTTACTGCCGGGCAGTTCAATTCACTCCCACTAATTTTTTTACAGGGGGCTTTATATCCTGAACCTTTTTTTCCGGTGTTTTTATTTCTTTTGTTTTTATTTCGTTGCTGGCCTCTTCCTGCATGCGGCAAAGATGCATTTCAACTTTGGCGCCTCTTGAGATAGAGATATAATCCCTGTAATATAATTCACCCTTCACATGGGCATTCGCACCGATTTCGATCTCTTTTGCTTCCAGCCGGCCTGAAAATTCACAGTTCACAAATATCTTGCCCTTTGCTTTTACCTCTCCCCCTTTGAATTTACCGGAGATGGATACATTGCCGCCGGTTGTAATGTTTCCGCCTTTTAACTCTCCCCTGATGTCAACATCGCCCCTTCCGGACTCAATATTACCCTTGCATACCCCCTTGACGACAACACTGGAATTGTCCTTCGCAGTTATATTCCCCGCCATATCCCCGCTCACGACCAGGTCACAGGTTACGGTTATATCTCCTGTTACCTTGCTGCCCTTGAGGATATGATTTATCCTGCTCTCTCCGGTTGATTTGCTGGACGTCTTACTTTCCGCAGTGTTACCGGTTTCCTTCGCGTGCTCTTTTTCACTACTATTGTCATGAACACTACTTTTTTCTGATCCCCAATTTTTAAGCATGCTGCACCTCCTGAGTTTTGATGATTATCATTAATACTATCGGAACATCCTGCTTTAATATTAAGCAGATATTTGCAATGTACCGGCAGACATATTAATTATTTAAGTTATCGCCCATAATTACCGATTACTTAATAAGGAGTTAGATGATTATATTAATTGTGTTCAGAACTATATATAAACAAGTAAGGAGACAATCATGAGACTTTTAACACGTTCAGACTTTGATGGATTAGGGTGCGCAGCATTGTTGAAAGATATGGACATTATCAGTGAAATAAAGTTTGTCCATCCCAAGGACATTCAGGATGGAAAGATAGCGGTAAGTGAAAATGACATCCTCGCAAATGTCCCGTATGTACAGGGCTGCGGTCTCTGGTTTGATCATCATTCCAGTGAAAATGAAAGATTGTCCCTTGATGCATTCACGGGGGCCTGCGATCCTTCTGCACCGAGTGCCGCACGGGTCATCTATGACTATTACGGCGGCGACAGTAAATTTACCAACCCGCATACCCGGGAGCTCATTGCAGCAGTGGATAAGGCAGATACAGGTGATTTTACTGTTGACGAAATACTGAAGCCCGAAGGGTGGCCGCTCCTTTCCTTTATTATGGATGCACGGACAGGCCTGGGAAGATACAAGGATTACCGGATCAGTAATTATCAGCTGATGATGGATATGATCGATTACTGCAGGCATAAAAGTGTTGATGAAATCCTGGAAATAGATGACGTGAAAGAGAGAAAGAAAAGGTACTTTGAGCAGGACAGACTGTTCAGAGAGATGGTGAAATCAAGGGCAACAACGCGGGGAAATGTCCTGGTGCTGGATTTAAGGGACCAGGAGGAGATCTATACGGGAAACCGGTTTATTCTCTACTGTCTCTATCCCGAGCAAAATATTTCCATTCAGGTCATGTGGGGCTTCCAGCGCCAGAATATTGTGATGACCTGTGGATACAGCATCATCAATAAATCATCAAACATTAATGTAGGGTCCCTGATGCTGAAGTACGGGGGGGGCGGCCACAAAAAGGTCGGCACCTGTCAGGTCCCTGTTGATGAGGCTGACAAGACTCTGGAAGAGCTTGTAGAGCAGATGCAGGAAATCTCATATGCCGGGAATACCGTTGTATGATTCTTAGTTTCTGAGGTATGTTGCCCAAATCATGAACGGGCTTTAACACAGATATATACTCATTCAAAATATATTACTGCAAGAACCCCTGCATTGATGGGCGTTCAGCTTTCAGCAATCAGACCCTGACCATCCGTTTTCAATATCAGTAAAACACATTACTTCCATTTTCTCATTTACATGGCCTACCTCACATTTAACAATTCTGAAATGATTTTACCAGATTATAGTGATATACTGTATGTAAGATGCCCAGTTACATAATCAGTTCCTGACAAAACAAGAAGGACCCTGTTATTAATTTCTAACTAGGAGGATGTATCATGCATGTAATTAATCACTTCATTAATCAATCATCACATCATAAAATAAAAATCATCAGCATCTTCAGTCTCGTCTGTATCATTGCGTTTCCTGCATGTGCCCCGCAGACAAAAACACAAAAAGGGGGATACATCGGTGCAGGGGGCGGCGCTGCAGCTGGGGCCCTGGTTGGTTATTTAATCGGTAAGGATGCAGAGTCAACAATAATAGGGACCGCCATAGGGGCCGCTGTAGGCGGTGCTGCAGGTGCCGGAGTCGGCAGAATGATGGATAATCAGGAACGGGACATGCGTGAGGCCCTGGCTGAATCAGA
>CAMYJJ010000013.1 GCA_947258735.1 Thermodesulfovibrionia bacterium
CAGTGCCGGGGCCGTAGGCATGTCTTCCAAACGCGACTGTGTGGTCTGCCATATCATGTGGCTTGATTCCTTCAGGACCGACAGGGAAACGCTTGTGCCGTTCCAGCCGGGAAATGTCTTAATGAAAGATACACAGGGAGTGGTCAGTTCCGAGGACATGTGCTATAGCTGCCACGATGGATACGTATTGGATTCCAGACATATTACCTGGAATAAAAACAGGCATGTAACCTTTGTAAAGCCATCCGAGAACATAACGGTTCCATCATCACTCCCTCTCAGTGTAAAGGGAGAGATATACTGCGGTACATGCCACTCTGCACATGGAAAAGGAGCTGCACCGCATGGCGATCCAACGGGCAAAACCTCTCTCATGAGGGAAACCAACATTGATTCGAGCCTCTGTGAAAAATGTCACAGCAGCAAGGCTGACTACAAACGCCATAACGGTCATCCGGTGAAAAAGGTTGCTTCCTTTGAACTTCCCCACAAACTGTTTGAAATGGGAAGTACAGAGTCGTTGGGTCAAGATGTTGTTATCTGCCAGAGCTGCCACAGGATACATGGTGCTGAAGGTGAAAAACTATTGGTAGTAAAAAACAATAAATCCCAGCTCTGCACGACCTGTCACTCAGACAAGAAAAACATTATAGATACAAAGCACGACCTCCGTGTAACAATGCCCGATGAAATGAATATCAAAAAACAGGTGACTTCTGAAGCAGGTCCCTGCAGCGCATGTCACACACCTCACAACGCATCTGATAAAAAGTTGTGGGCCAGACCTGTGATGGAGGGCAATCCTGCGTCACAGTTATGTCTTGGATGTCATGGCGACCATACAGACTATAAAACCAAACGTATAGGTGATCATTCTCATCCCATAGATGTCCATATACAGCCAAAGGCAGGCCAGACTGTTGATCTTCCCCTCTTTGCTGAAGATGGTTCAAAAAACCCTGACGGCAAGGTACAGTGCTTTTCCTGTCATGATATTCATACTTGGGACCCTGATGTCCATGAAAATACGGGCGGTAAGGAAGTTGAAGGAGATGCTTCAAACAGTTTCCTCAGGATGTCGAATACATCATCAACTCTCTGTTTTGAGTGCCACCAGGACAAAAAACAGGTGGCAGCATCAGACCATAACCTGGCGGTAACAGCACCGCAGGAAAGGAATATCCAGGGTTTTGCAGCTGAAGTTTCCGGACCATGCGGTGTCTGCCACATACCTCATAATGCCCGGGCAAAACCATTATGGGCAAAGGAACTCTCAGGCTATGGTGACTATATTTCGCAGTTATGCAGTTCCTGCCATGAAAAAAACGCATCAGCAGGTGAAAAACTGATCGGTAAAAACTATCATCCCATTGATGTTTCTCTTGATAAGCTAAGTATCACGAGTTCTTTGCCTCTGTATGACAGAGAAGGCGTGAAAACACTCAACGGTAAAGTCTATTGCACTACCTGTCATGACCCGCATGTATGGAACCCGAATAATGCAGAGATACCGTTTGAACACAAAAATATCGAAGGTGATACAACGAACAGTTTTCTCAGGATGTCAAATTTTCCTTCATCTGATCTCTGCAAATCCTGCCATAAGGACCAGGCATATGTTGACGGTACCGATCATGACATGAACGTGACATCACCTGATTCAAGGAACCTCCTGAATCAGACTGTCAGGGAGTCCGGCCAATGCGGGGCATGCCATCTTGTGCATAACGGCCCCAACAGGCTGAAACTCTGGGCCAGGTCCTACGGCAGTGTGAACAGGAAGGAGGACATTATTGATTCTTTGTGCAATAGCTGTCATTCAAGAGGAAACATTGCAGAGAATAAAATTCCCCTTACGGCATTGCATCCTGAAAACAGGCTGGTCAACAATACCCTGCGCTGCGACAGGACAAAGATTGATTTTGCCCCGATCTTTGACAAGTATACCGGACTTGAAACAAATGTGGGAAACATATCCTGTCCCACATGTCATGATGCGCATCGATGGAGCCCGCTTACTGAGAAAAAGGGGACCGGTAAAAACATGGAAGGCAACACGACAAACAGTTTTCTCAGAAATGTGAGCTACAATAATATCTGCATAGATTGCCACGGGTTTGACGCCCTCTTCAGGTACAAGTATTACCACGATCCTGATGAAAGAATAGAGACTGAATCCCCTGTTATTAATATTAATAATTAATTTCTTTCATTCCTGATTAATACCAGTATTACAATTAATTATTTTACAGTCTGACATTTCTGATGTATAAAAAAATATGGACATGATGTATCCAGTCGTATGGGTTTACTAATTACCGAGAACATTAAATAACCTTTTATTGATGGAACAGATCCAGTATAAGGGGGTTGAGTATGATTAATTTATTTAGAACAAGTGGCAAATATTTACTTCTTATCAATGTCTTCCTTTTTCTCATTCTCTTTGCCCTGACGTCTTCTGTGCAGGCAGCGGACATTGGCAACTGTCTGCTGTGTCACAAGTACCCGGGCATAAGCCGGGTTGATGAAAACGGCAACCTGAGACTATTTTATGTTAATGAAGATATCTTCAATAACAGTGTCCACGCAAAAGTAAATTGCGAGGGGTGCCATACGGACATCAAAAAGGTCCCTCATGATCCAGCCAATAAAGTAGACTGCCTCATCGAATGTCACATAATGGAACCTTCAACTGAAAAGAAATTTTCCCACAAAGACGCCGACTTCTTTCTCGCAAACAGTGTACACAGTAAAAAAGACAAGGAGGGCAACCTCAAGAAATACTCGGAAGATATGCCCTCATGCAAGAACTGTCATGACAATCCTTTGTACAGGCCCCTTTCTTTTTTCAAGAAAGTGCGCTACGGGGTGTCCGAAGCCTCACTGGGAAGATGCAGGGTATGTCATAAGAAGGAGGAATTTATATACAGGTTTTACAATCATGTTACAACAAGACTTCATAAAAGCAGAAACCCTTTAAATATTGCTGAAGTCTGTGCCCGCTGCCATAATAATCCCGAGATCGTGGCAAGACACAACCTTTCAACCAAAGCAGTATATTCATATGGTGAAACATTTCATGGAAAGGCGGCACGATTTCTTGATGAGAGGATCCCTGACTGTCTTGACTGTCATGTCAGAAAGGGAGAGTCAGTCCACCAGATGCTGGACCATGAAGACCCGTTGTCATCAACCCATGGAGACAACAGAAGTAAAATCTGCACGAACTTGGACTGCCACCCCTCGGCATCACCGAAATTCGCTACGTACTCTGTACATGCTGAATTTAACAAGACCCAGAGCCCTGTGCAGTATTACTTCACCTTTTTCTTTATAGTCCTGACCGGAGGTACGTTGCTTCCGCTCATGGGGATAATCTTTCTGGACTGTATACGACGGCTCTTTCCGCATGCCGTGATAAAGAGGAGGAAATAACTATGGAAAAAACTCCCAGCATCAAGGTAAAAAACGGTATCAAGTATTTTTACCGGTTTACGGTAAACCAGAGAATACAACACTTCATACTTGCCTGGTCGGTTGTGACGCTTGTCCTCACCGGCATGCCCCTGAAATTTCCGGATGCGTCATGGGCACCTTACCTGTATTCCCTGTTCGGCGGCATTCATGCTGCACCTGTTATTCATAAGGTGTTCGGCGCCATTCTGCTGGCTCTTTTTGTTTATCATATTGTTTATCTTGTATATGTCATATACAAATTTCAGCTGCTGCCGATGAAGAAAAAAGAGGGCCTTGGCGCCGGAAAAGTCCTGAAGGTGCTGGCAACCCAGCCTCTGGTTCCAAATCTTAAGGACGCTAAAGACATTCTGGGCCTTATGAAATATCTTTTCTATTTAACAACGATACGACCGGACGGCGCAAAATATACATGGAAAGAAAAGTTTGATTACTGGGCCCCTTTCTGGGGTATGATCATTATCGGTCTTTCAGGTCTGGTCATGTGGAACAAGGAGCTGGCAACCACGATATTCCCGGGTGAATTAATTAACTTCTCATTAATTGCCCATAGTGACGAGGCCCTGCTGGCAGCCCTGTTTCTCTTCATATGGCACTGGTACAATGCACATTTCTCCCAGGCAGTTTTTCCCATGGGAACGGCCTTTATAACCGGATATCTTCCTGAAGAACTGATGGTTGAGGAGCATTATGAAGATTATGTAGAGATAATGACTAAAGAAGGACTTGAGCATGAGATACTCCCGCCCCACGGCACGCATGCTGAAACTTCAGAACAAGGAGGTCAGGCATGAAAAGCATTTTAATGAAGTTGTACATTTTGGGATTTGCTGCACTGTCGATATTCTTCATGCTGATCATCTGGAAGGTCACATTCGCGCATGTAATCGAGGAATACCATGACCGGCAGGAACTGCGTGAAGCATTGGATGTAAAAGAAGGAGAGAAAGAAGCCCCTGTTAAAACAACATTTCAAAAAATCATCCTTGACAGCGAAGAGACGGTGAAACACTATCTCGGCTACAAGGTATTGGAAGAAAAAAGAATCAAGGGCCATTTTCATCATATCGGCATGGACATCGGGCCTGATGACCGATCATACTGTGTTGAATGTCACGGAGATATGCCCCATGACCAGATCAAGGACCTTCGGGCCTTCCTCAATATGCACGCCTTTTTTGTAAGCTGTCAGACCTGTCATGTAAAACTTGAGGGAAAAGAAAGGACAGGGGAGTTCAGGTGGTATGACAGACGCACCGGCGTAATTATCCCCAGTCCTGTTGCATTTGAAGAACCTGGTACTTACAAGTCCAAGATCATTCCCTTTGAAAACGTAAATGGAACGCTCCGCAGGATCGATTCCGATGATAGGATCAATTTTGCAAAGGAATACCTGGAGAGCAAGGACACCCTTTCAGAATCCCAGAGCACAAAGGCCAAAAGGATCATCCACAAGATAGTGAATAAACAGCCCCATATGTGTGAAGACTGCCATAACACCAAAGCCCCTGTACTGCCCCTTGAAAAACTGGGATATCCGAAGCAGAGAATAGACTCTATTTTAAGCACTGAAGTGGTGGGGCTTATTAAGAACTATACAAAATTTTATATGCCGAGAATGCTCTACCCGGGAGATAAAAACGGAAAAGAAAGAGAGCAGAAAAGGACACCCATAAAAAAAAATAAAAAACCGCTTACCATAACAAAGAAATTTGAGTAACCGGAGCACCGGTTCTATTACCTGTGATGGGATACTCCATAAAATGCATGTTGTATTCCCATTCCATTACGATGAATATGAAAAAACAATTATATAGGCCGGACAGTGTCCCGGCCATCTTTCTTGCTGTACTCTGTGCATTTCTGTATTTTTCAGCTCCCGCCTATGGAATCAAGTTCACCAGTATACATCACCTCTATGACATAACATATGACATGAGTGAGCCCAGCGACGTTGCCGTGTCTAAGAGCGGACAGATCTACATTGTAGATGGGGTAAACAACAGGGTTGTTGTAAGCAGCAGCAATGGGAAGGTCCTTTTCACCTTTGGTGAAAAGGGTTCTGGTAAGGGACAGATGATGTTTCCCCTGGGCATTTTTGTTGATAGTGCCGGCAATGTGTATCTTGCTGATTCAGGGAACCACAGGATACAGATTTTCAATGCGTTTGGTGAGTATTCAACAGAGATTAACATCCCCCCTTTTGAAGCTATACCTTCAGACCCGACTGACCTTACTGTTGATGAGGCAGGAAACAGGATATATATCGTAGATAATAATAATCATCATATCCTGGTGTATGACCTCAATACTTTTGCATTGATTAATACGTATGGTTCCCCGGGCATGGAAAAAAGGCAGTTCAGATATCCCTTTTTAATTGCATCTGACAGGGACAGTTATCTATACATCGTTGATGTCATCAATACCCGTGTTCAGGTCCTTAATGCAGATGGTAAATTTGTGCAGTTCATAGGGGGCTGGGGCGTTGAAAAGGGTGAGTTCTTCAGGCCAAAGGGTGTTGCCCTGGACAGTAATAACAGGGTATATGTAAGCGATGGGTATATGGGAGTGATACAGATATTTAAGCCAAATGGTGAGTTCGATTCTGTCTTAAGTGATCCTGATAAAAGCACGGTAAAAAAATTCAATAAACCTGTAGGTATATATATAGACAATCATAACAGGCTCTATGTGGTAGAGATGTTCGCTAACCGTGTAGGAGTCTACAGCATCGAACAATAGAAATGGCAAAATCCATTACGTTAATTTTAATGTTTTTTTTCCTGACTCCTGCCGCAGTGTCTCTTGCACTGGTTGAAACTCCACGGAACCCTGACTCTGCAAAGGAGTGCGCCATATGCCACTATAGATGGATTGACACATTTTATCTTGATGGCAAAGGATCAGATCTGGTCCCCTACCAGCAGGAGAAAGTAGTGGCGAAAATGGAAATGTGCTTTACCTGCCATGACGGCAGCGTTACTGATTCACGTGCGAGGGTCTATAACGACAGGCACCACAACACCGACAAGCCTCCTCCAGAGCATATGGACATACCAAAGATCTTTCCCCTGGATGAAAAAGGCAATATGCAGTGCGCTACCTGTCATACTGCTCATGGCGTACCAAGCGAGATGGGCATCGAAAAAACGATTTTTATCAGGGCATCAAACGATAATTCCGCTATGTGCAAAATGTGTCACACTGATAAAAAAGGTGGTACAAAAAAAGGGAACCATCCTGTCGGAGAATCTGAAAAAGAGATTCCTGATACGCTCATAACTCATGGAGCCCGCAAAGGAGACAGCAGGAATGAGATCATATGTGAGACCTGTCATACGGTGCATGGATCACCCAATGAGAGCTTTCTCATCGAAAGTGCCAGGAACTCCGGCCTCTGTCTGGAGTGTCACGCTGACAAAAAGATCTTTGATTCTGACGGCAGGAGAAACCACCAGCATGTTGTAAATGTTAAACCCGTAAATGTGACAATCCCTGAAGAGGTGATTAATAAAGGGGCCAAGCTTGGCAAGGATGGGGAAATCATATGCCAGACATGTCACAAGATCCACAATAACCATATCGAACAAAAACTGCTCCTGATTATGAAGGACAGGAAGTCATCTCTGTGCCTGACCTGCCATAAGAACAAGGAATACCTTGCTGACACAAAGCATAATCTTGAACATTCTGCTCCTGAAGAAAAGAACCTTGAGGACAAGACAGTAGCTGAGGGCGGCATCTGCTCACCCTGTCACCTGCCGCATAAGGAAGCAAGGACAGCCGGGACTGGTGAGGATGCTATCACCCGCCTCTGCGTGAGCTGTCATAATAAAGGAAAGATAGGAGAAAAGGTCACCCCTGGTGATTACCGGCATTCTCTCGGTATTAATCCCTTTAAAAATAGCAATGGACAAAAATTAAATCTTGCAACATCCAGTATAGATCAAAGCAAATTCACCCTTCCCCTTTTCAATAAATACGGCATACAGGACCATGATGGAAACGTGACCTGCACTACATGTCATGATCCGCATAAATGGAGACCCGATTCCACTGAGGGTGAGATCAGGGAGGAGGTGAGGGGGGACAATTTCACATCCTTTCTCAGAAAGTCCGCCCCTGAAATCTGCAGGGAATGCCACACAAATAAATTTTTCGTAGAAAATTCAAAACATGATATAGCAAAAGTTGCTCCTGAAGAAAAGAACTCTCTTGACCAGACACCTGCCGAATCAGGGGTATGCGGTGTGTGTCACCTCGTACACGGCGGACAGGAGGGATATTTGTGGGCACGAAAGGCAGTGTCCAGCACCGGTAATGTTGTTCAGGACCTCTGTATAGGCTGTCATAATGACCGGGGCATGGCAAAGGAAAAAACCGTGAAAGACTATTCACACCCGGTCAATATATCACTCACCGGGTCAGGACTTAGCACCACCCTGCCCCTGTTTGATAAAAAGGGACATCTGGATGACAATGGTTTAATGACCTGTGAGACCTGTCATGACCCTCATACATGGTCTGCTGGCACTATTACCGAGGGGGAACATTTTAAAATAGAGGGTAATGCAGGAAACAGCTTTCTCAGAATGTCCAATTCCCCCTCTCCCAGATTATGCGGGAACTGCCACAAAGATGAATCCTATGTGGAAAAGACAGATCATGACATGACGATATCTGAATCACCTGGACTGAATGCCGCAGAATCAGGTACGTGCGGGGTATGTCATAACGTCCATAACGGTAAAAACAAGGCACGGTTGTGGGCGCTCGACTTTGCCAACGGTGCATCTGTTATGGACAGAATGTGTAACTACTGCCATTCTCATGATGGATCAGCAAAAGTCAAAATACCTGCTATCGACTTTCACCCTGATAATCAGCTGATTAACAATATCGGCAGGGACATAAAGCATACACCCAACTATTTCCCTCTTTTTAATGATCATTCAGGTGAGTATACGTCAGTAGGAAACATATCATGTCCTTCCTGCCACAATGTTCATCAATGGGACCCCAAGTTCAAAAAAATCGGACCGGGGGAAAATATTGAGGGTAATGCAACAAACAGTTTCTTACGGATGCAGACATACAGCCTGCTCTGTATCGACTGCCATGGCCTTGATGCCCTTTTCAGGTTCAAGTATTATCACGATGTAGAAGAGAGGGTTGAGAAAGTCCAAAACATCATTGTTCCTGAATCTCTTCAATAGCAAAACATCAAATTCCAACTTTCACAGAATAATTAACGGGTAACCAGGCTTATGAATCGTTGTCCGTTATCCGGCGTTCGTCGACCGTTGATCGTCGGATTGTTTGGATTCTGTATTTTTAGATTTGCCATTTATTCTCACATAGTGTCTTGCTCCGGTACTTCCCAGAAATGCACCAAAAAAATCTGCAGCAACATCCCCGACTGACGAATATCTGCCGGGTACAAAATACTGATGAAGCTCATCGGTTATTCCATAGATACCCGCAAAAATAAACGCTATGATAAATAATGACTTCTTCAGGCCGCTTCTGTAGAGTGACAGATACAGCAGGAAAGCAAGGGGGATATAAATTAATGTATGAACTGCCTTATCAGCGTTATCCGGCAACCCCTGAATGGGAAAGCTCTGCCGGGAAGACAGATAAAAAATAAGACCCATATAGCCAAGGGTACTTATCCAGCAGATAATTGCATATCTGATATTTATGTTCCTTTCTCTATTCATATGTACGCAGAATAATTATTACATTCAGCACCTTCAATTTACTCAATTATCAATAATATCCTTCCGGTTCAGTCAAGTGATGTTTTCAAACAAGATATTTACTTCGTGGAATATATAATAAATCGGTTTATTATTCCCGTCAAATATACCTTCATGATATGCAAAGCCATGCTGCATATTTTTAGAAAGATTGCTATATTCTGATTCAATTCACATAAACACCTCTTTATTCACTACTATACAACTCAGCCCGTGAAATATGTCAATAGCCCCGTCATGCCGGACGATTCCGGATAAATTGCCGTAACCATTATTTAAATGCCGGTCAACCTTTAATCATTTACAACAATTATGATGAATTAAAATCAAATGTGCATAAAACAGCATCTGTAAACATCAAAATTAAATTGACTTTTCGAAATGTTAGATATATATTGGTTTATAAGCCAGTTGCTGATCCCTGATAAAGAGATTGCACCATTGCATGTATGTAACTGATCCGATGATGTTCTCTCGATTTTATATTTAGAATTCCAGCCGCTCCATACATAACAAGGAGATACATATGGCAGCAAAGAAAAAAGCATCCACCCGCGCTGTTAAAAAAACTGCTAAGAAAAAAACTGCATCTAAAAAGTTCCGGGCTGAACCCAAAGCAGCTAAAAAAGCCGCTGCCAAGAAAAAAACAGTTAAAAAGGTCTCACCATTTAGAACTGCTCAAAAAGACGGCCCTCTCTGCATAGTCGGAATCGGCGCGTCTGCCGGGGGACTTGAGGCGCTTGAAGCGCTCTTCTCAAAAATGCCCTCTGACACCAATATGGCTTTTGTCATTATACAGCACCTGGCGCCGCAGCATAAGAGTATCATGGGCTCTCTTTTACAGAAGTATACGGGAATGAACATTCTGCAGATGACAGACGGAATGAAGGTCCAGCCCAACTGCATGTATCTTAATCCCCCGAACAAGGATGTGTCTATCCTGAACGGAATGTTGTACCTGAACGATCCTGAGGAGGCCCACTCATTGAGGCTGCCGATTGACTTTTTTTTCCGCTCTCTTGCTGCAGACCAGAGGGAAAAGGCGATCTGCATCATTTTATCAGGCACCGGAACTGACGGCACCCTTGGTCTGAAGTCCATAAAAGGGGATGGCGGCATGACCATGGCACAGGAAGAGAAACAGGCAAAGTATGACAGCATGCCGAGGAGCGCCATAAATACAGGGCTTGTAGACTTTGTCCTGCCGGTGGAAAAAATGCCTGTTGAGCTGGCCAGATACGTAAAACATCCGTACATGAAAGACGCTGACAAGCCTGTCACTCCCAAGCAGGAATATATGAACGCGCTCAAGAAGATATTTATTCTCATCCGGATGACCACGGGGCATGATTTTTCAAATTATAAGATGAACACCATCCGGCGCCGGATCGAGAGACGCATGGCAGTCCACCAGATCGACCGGATCGTTGATTATCTGCGGTATCTCCGTGAAAACGTCGCTGAGGTGGAGACGCTGTACAAGGACATGCTCATCACCGTGACCAATTATTTCCGTGACCCGGAAGCCTTTGATCTGCTGTCTAAAAAGACGATACCTGATATAGTAAAGCAAAAAAAACCAGAGGCCACCATACGTGTCTGGGTGCCGGGATGCGCAACTGGCGAGGAGGCCTACTCTCTGGCAATACTCATTCATGAGGCCATGGACAGGCTTAATAAACATCTGAACATACAGGTCTTCGCAACCGACATAGACACGGACGCCGTGGAATTCGCGCGTGCAGGCATATACCCCGACAGCATCGCAGCAGACGTGTCTGACAAAAGGCTGAAACGTTTTTTCACAAAAGTCGACAGTACCTATGTAGTAAAAAAACAGGTCCGGGAATCAGTGGTCTTTGCTGCACAGAACCTCATTAAAGACCCTCCCTTCTCAAAACTGGACCTGGTGAGCTGCCGCAATGTACTGATCTATATGGACACGGTACTGCAGAAAAAGATCCTGCCTCTTTTTCATTATGTCCTGAACCATAACGCGATTCTGTTCCTTGGTACATCAGAAAGCATAGGTGAATTTGCCGATTATTTCTCTCCAATAAGCACCAAGTGGAAGGTATTCAGACGAAAGGGGATTTCACTTGACAGGGTCGAGCATCCGGCATTGCCGTTTTATGACGCCGGGCCTGAAACCCGGAGGGTGGATGATAAAAAAGTTTTGACCAATACCAATGTCCGCCAGCTTGCAGAGGGCCTCATTCTCCAGGATTATGCCCCGGCCTGTGTGCTGCTCAATGACAAACATGAGATCATATATTTTCATGGTAAGACAGACATGTTCCTTTCACCGCCTTCGGGTGAACCGAGCTTCAATATTCTCAAGATGGCCCGGGAGGACCTGCGCTACTCCCTGAGTACACTTATCCATCAGGCAGTAAAAGAAAAAAAGATGGTATCTCAAAAGGCCCTGCAGATCAAGTACGGTGATCAGACCAAAACCATTGATCTTATCATCAGGCCGCTTGCAGACAAGTCATTTCTGCCCGGTTTAATGATGGTCATATTTGAGGACATAATCCCCCCGGCACAGCCTTCAGGGAATAAGAAGAGAAAAAAGACGGTCTCAAAAGAGCAGGACCCCCGTGTCTCTACTCTGGAGCAGGAACTGCAGTCCACAAAGGAATACCTCCAGACTACCATTGAAGAGCTTGAGACCTCAAACGAAGAACTGAAATCGACCAATGAAGAACTGCAGTCCACAAATGAGGAACTCCAGTCCACAAACGAAGAGATGGAGACATCCAAGGAAGAACTGCAGTCCACAAACGAGGAGCTTGAGACGGTAAATGCCGAGCTTTCAAGTAAGGTGGAACAACTTTCGCGGGCAAATAATGACCTGAACAACCTCCTGGCAAGTACTGATATCGGGACCATATTCCTGGACACGAATCTCAATATCAGCCGCTACACACCTTCGATGACCAGTTTATTCAATCTTATACAGAGTGACCTTGGAAGACCCATAACCGATATCACGTCGAAAACCCAGTATCAGGACATAACAAAAGACTCAAAGCATGTCCTTGATACCTTAATGACGATAGAGAAAGAGATAAAGACCCGGGACAATGACTGGTACCAGATGCGTATTATGCCTTACCGGACAGTGGACAATGTAATTGACGGTTTAGCCATAACCTTTTTTAATATTTCCGAGCTTAAGCATGCCAGGGAAATTCTTGAAGACAACCAGCTCCTTCTGGAAAAGAAGATAGTTAAACGCGATGCTGAATTGAAGATATCAGATGAAAAACTTAAACAGGAAATTGCCGGGCGCAGGAAATTGGAAAAGGATTAAGCTGCTCTCACTGTCTCTACTGGCTGATGAGCAGAACAATCCTGTTGGCATGGCATCATTGGCCCGGCAAATCACCGGGATCAGCAAGGCCTGGAAGAAAAAATAGTAGTGCAGCGAGTTTGTATATTAACCCTGCAGGAATAATCTATGGCAAAAAAATCTGAAAAGAAATTAAAGCCGGACAACCTTCGAAAACAGGCGGAAAAAAAGCTGCGGCAGCTGACGCCAAAATCAATCCATGCTTTATCCGCTTCCGATTCCCATAAACTCATTCACGAACTTCAGGTCCATCAGATCGAGCTTGACATGCAGAATGAAGAGCTGCGCAGGACCCAGGTGGAGCTTGAAGAATCCCGCTCAATGTATTCCGATCTGTATGACTTCGCGCCTGTCGGGTATCTCACGACCGATAAAAAGGGACTGATCAAACAGATAAATATCACCGCCACCGGTCAACTGGAGAAAGAAAGGAAAAACCTGATTGGAAAACCCTTTCAGCTGTTTGTCCATAAAGATTTTCAGGACATTTTTTACAAGCATCAGCATGAGATATTTAAGAAGAAAACAATGGGAACTTGTGAAATCAGAATAAAGAAAAAAAATGGTTCTGAATTTTTTGCACAACTGGTAAGCGAGGCCCTTGCAGGCACTAAAGGTAAACCTGCACTTTTAAGAACTGCAATGATTAACATCACGGAGCGCAAACAGGCCGAACACCTTCTGATAAAATCAGAAGCAAGATACCGGATGCTTGCAGATAATTTCCTTGTGGGTATTACTATAACAACAGTAAACGGCACATTCGTCTATGCCAATGAAGCCCTGGCAGATATGCTGGACTGTGAGTCTGCTCGTGAAGTAATGTCATACAGGGCCGGCTCATTTTATAAAGATCCCGAGGCAGGAGAGGACATCATCAGGCGTCTCAAAAAGTACGGCAAAGTCAATAATTGTGAAGTTGACGTGATTACAAAAAAGGGAAAAACAATCACTGTCATATTCAGTGCAACCCTTCAGGGGGACACCATTACAGGAATGATCATGAACATAACGGAACGAAAGATTATGGAACAGAAACTGATAAATGCCCGTTCTCAACTGGAAGAACGTGTCAGGGAAAGAACAGCGGGTCTTAAGGAAGCAAACGAGGCGTTATCAGCTGAAATACATGAACGTGAGAGAATAGCAACGGAACTCCAGGAAAAAAATATCGCACTGAAAGTATTACTGCAGCAGAGATATGACGACAGGGCTGATATGGAGCAGAATATAATGTCAAATATTAATTCGTTAGTTCAGCCCTATCTGAACAAGTTAAAAAACAGCAAAGCACTGAAAGATGAACTTGCCTATCTGAATATTATTGAATCAAATTTAAACGAGATAGTTTCTCCATTTTCGAATACATTATCGTCCGCGTATATAAATTTCAGTCCAAGAGAGATTCAGGTCGCAAACCTGATTAAAGTGGGCAGGCAGGACAAGGATATCATGTACATCTTAAATATTTCCTTTGAAACGGTAAAGACCCACAGGCAGAACATCAGGAAAAAACTGGGTATTTATGGTAAAAACACCAACCTCAAGACCAGGTTAAGAGCTATAATAGATTAGCCATTTAATATCCCCTATAAATAGCTATATGTTCCCTCTATTTAATTCATCCTTACTTTTGTAATCTAATAGATACCTCTTTTAAAAATACGTGTCTGGTTGCATTATGAAAAAGAGAATATGTTACAGGACATCTGTTTCAAAGGAAATTCCGGCAAGGATAGTCCATGACGGGTATGAGTATAAAGGTACAGTAACTGATATTTCAGAAACCGGCTTATATCTTGCTCTGGAAACGAGCCTTCCCTTTGATGAACGGTTTATTGCATTTCATCCATTTAAATCCAGGCTGGAAATGCTTATTCCTCATAAAGAGAGGGAACGGAAATTTTCTGTAAAACTGAAATGATTAATACAGAATGATGAATCCCAGGGTATTGGGGTGAAGGTGCTGGGCCCTGCAGAAGACTATGAGGAATTTGTAAACGCTTTAAGGACCGTTTCTAAAGCAGTTCCGGTTTCGGCATTCAGTAGTGTACCTTGATATAAACATAATTGATGGGACATCTTAGCGGGTCAGTAAGACTATCTGTAAGGGAAAACCTGCTTTTCCAGCGAAGGGACATGGCTGATGAGTTTATTTCAGACGGGCCAGACAGGTCATCTGCAAAGATAAGGATTTTTGAAAATGCCTATAGCTATTTGTAAAGAATTCATTCAATTAACAACCGAATGTCCATCCGGCTTTTATTGCCTTACAGACACTGAGAATCACAGGTGTTTTAAGGATATGCCCATGTGCTCTGTCAAAAGTGTTTCAGAAGGTATTCTGGATGTTGATTGCCCTGAAACCCTGAATTGTCCCTATAAAGCCGGGAATGGTACCGGTTATATGTGCAATTGCCCGACAAGAATTGAAATTTACGGTCAAACAAAACTCTGAGTACGTATCCGGGATATGATGGGAGGCCTGAGGTGATACCCTGTCTGATTAAATAATGGCAGGTTAATACCTGACGTGTATTTCTTCTTGACTGAATGTAGTGTTATTAATTATTCTGCAATATCAGTCTTCCGGATAACGGCTATCTTTCTCATCCTTCAGAGGTAAAAATTGCTATGAGGAAACAGACTGAACAAAAAAAGAATGCCTCTTCCCTCCGCAAAAAGGCTGAAGCCAAGTTACGGCAGCTAACCTCAAAACCGCTTTATGAACTATCTCCTTCAGATTCCCATAACCTGATCAACGAGCTTCAGGTCCACCAGATAGAGCTGGAAATGCAAAACGAGGAGCTTCGTTCTGCCTATCAAACCCTGGAAGAATCACAAAACAAATTTTCCGATCTTTATGACTATGCCCCAATTGGATATATAACGTTAGACAAGAGGGGACGCATGCTTGAGGTAAATCTTACATTCTCAAAAATGCTGGGTATTGAAAAAAACCGTCTTATCAGGAAGCCTTTTTCTACCGTTATTCCAAACGGGTTCCAGGACCTGTTTTACCATCACCATCGAAAGGTACTGAATACGTACAAACAGCAGAAATGCGAAATCAGGCTTAAGAGAGAGGATGGCTCTGAATTTGATGTTCAACTGGAAACTATCCTTGTTGAGGATATAAAAGGAGATAATGTATGCAGGACCTCGCTCATTGACATAACGTTACGTAAACTGGCAGAGAAGGAGCGCGAATGTGCAACTGCTGACTTAGCGAATACATGCAGGGAACTGGAGAAGATTCTATATATTGCGACTCACGATTTGCGTGCGCCGCTTGTAAATATTGAAGGATTCAGTGAGGAACTTCATCACTCGCTGAAAGAATTAATGATAATTATTAACAAACAGGATATTTCTTCTTCGGCAAGAACCAGAATAATTCCTGTTATTGAAAAGGATATTCCTGAATCACTGGATTATATACTTCATAGCATTGTCAAAATGAAAAGTCTGATCAAAGGGATATTTGATAAGTCCAGAACCGGTGAATCATTTCTGACAATTGAAGACATCGATATGAATAAAATGATTACGGATATTATCGCTGTTCATCAATTCAGATTAAATTCGGCAGGGGTCAGCATAGATATCTCAGACTTGCCCGGATGCAAAGGGGATCATGCACATCTGAACCAGGTGTTTTCCAATGTACTTGACAATGCAATTAAGTACCTGAGGCCGGAACAGGGCGGCTCAATAAAAATCAGAGGACATAAACAGGGAGCTCTCTCTGTGTACAGTATGGAAGATAATGGTATCGGCATTGCACCTGAATGTCTGGGCAGGATATTTGAGACTTTTTTTCAGCTGGATCCTGAAAACTCTGATGGCGAAGGTATCGGGCTTGCGATTGCAAGGAGGATTCTGGATGCGCATAATGGTAAAATATGGGTAGAGTCGGAACCCGGCAGGGGAAGCAGGTTTTTTGTATCTTTGCCAAATAAGGATACAGAATTCATCAATTAACGTAGGGGTTATTGCCATAAACCCCTACATTAATAAATTTCAGGAAATATGAAGAATGATAAACTTCGAGAGCAGGCCGAGAAAAAACTTAAAGCAAGGCTCGACATAATTGGGGCCCTGCCGGATACGGAAGTCAGAAAACTGGCATTTGAACTGGAAGTCCATCAGATCGAACTCGAAATACAAAATGAAGAACTTCGAAATACCCATGAGAAGCTTGAAGAATCCCGTTCTATGTATGCCGACCTCTATGATTTTTCCCAACCGGATATTTTACCCTTGATGCATACGGCCTGATACTTCAGGCAAACCTTACAGGTGCCGGACAGTTAGGCATCAGACGAAACCGGCTGCTCAGGAAACCATTTTCCGGTTTTTTACACAAAGATGACCGGGACCGTTTTTATATGCATTTAAAAACTGTTCTCAAAACAAAATCTCTACAAAGCATTGATGTGAAATTAATGAGAACTGCCGGAACTGAATTACATGCCCGTCTTGAATGTCTGCCAATTACTGACACCGGGGGACATGTCACTCAAATACGGACATCATTAACTGATATTAGCGAGTACAAAAGAGTAGAACGGTTATTGACGATGGCAGAGTCTGCATGGGAGCGTACATTTGACACAATCCCTGACATAGTCATGGTCACGGATGATAAATACAGGATCAAAAAAGTGAACAGGGCCCTGGCTGACAGGCTGGGGGTCAGGCGGGAAGACCTGTTCGGCCGTTATTGCTATGAAATAATTCACGGGACTGACAGGCCCCCCTCTCACTGTCCTCATGTGAAAACGATAAACAAAGGCAAAGAGAACGTCTCAGAAATATATGAAGACAACCTGAAAGACCATTTCATACTGAGTTCCAGTCCTGTTTTTGATTCCGAAGGCAGCATTACGGGCGCGGTCGAGGTCTTCCGTGATATAAGCACCCGCAAGAAAATGGAAGAACGGTTAAAGACCACAGCCCTGACCGATGATCTGACCGGACTTTTGAACCGGCGTGGCTTCTTCGCACTTTCAGAACAGCAATGCAAACTGGCGGACCGCAAGAAGAGAAGATTGACTCTCCTTTATCTCGACCTGAACAGCATGAAAAAAATCAATGATGATTTCGGCCATGAAACAGGCGATCAGGCATTAATGGATACAGCCGGAATATTGAAAAAATCATTCCGTGGATCAGACATAATTGCCCGCATCGGTGGTGATGAATTCTCGATACTCCTGACAGAACCACCTGAAACGGGCATTGAAAATATAGTCATCAATCATGTTCAGAACAAATTGAAAGCTTTCAATAAGAAAAACAAGCGGAATTACAAACTGTCATTCAGCATGGGATTTGCTCATTTCGACCCTGAGTGCCGCTGTTCAGTCGGAGACCTTATAAATCGTGCTGATACCTCCATGTATGAGGACAAAAAAAGATATGAAAATAAAGAAACATCATCGGCCGTAACCGGGAAAAAGCCTGATAACCGCAAACATAAACGAATTCAGACCGGCGATACATGCCGGGCTGAAATGAGAGCGTCAGCAAAAGCATGTGTCAAAGACATAAGTTACGGCGGCATATGTCTTACACATCTAAAACAGCTTACAACCGGTAAATCTCACAAGCTCAATCTTACCTGCGGTGATAAGAAGCTCCCGGTAAAAAGTAACGTCGTATGGACACGCGGAACAGATCCGGAAGAGTATGAGGCAGGATTCAGGTTCATCGGTCTTACGCATAATGATACTTTATCATTGAAGACAATGATCACCAGTATTGAAAATCATAAACCGGGGAATTCATGATTTATTTTTTTCTTGACTCAATTCTTTTGTATAACTTATGATTTAGTATACGTCTGCCGGATTTCCATTTAATCATTAATACTATAGAAGTGTATATCTATTATGGAGAAACAGACCGTTACCAAGAAGAATTCCCTGGCCCTCCGCAAAAAAGCAGAGAAAACCCTGCGTAAACTGACAGGAAAACAAATTAATAAATTATCAAATGCTGATTCCCTGAACCTCATACATGAGCTTCAGGTCCACCAGATAGAGCTTGAGATGCAGAATGAAGAGCTTCGTACTGCGCAGGAAGCGCTGGAAGATTCCCGCAGCAGGTATTCCGACCTTTACGACTTTGCACCAATCGGTTATTTTACGTTTGATAATAACGGTCTGATACTTGAGGCAAACATGACCGCCGCAGAGCAACTGGGTATTGAGAGAAAGTTCCTGATCAAAAAACCTTTTTCCCGGTTTATTCACAAAGATGATGCAGATGTATATTATCTGCACCGTCATGACGTATTGAAATCAAAGAAACGAATGACCTGTGAAGTCAGGATACAGAGAAGGGACAAGACAGAGTTTTACGCACAGATTGTAAGTTCGACAAAGAAGGACGGAAACGATAATACATTGATCAGATCTGCTGTCATGAACATTACCGAACGTACCCTTGCAAATGAAATAATCAGGCAGTCTGAAGAAAAATACAAACAGCTTCTTACATCTATCAGTGACGGCATTATTGTGCTGGATCGTCAATGGCGGTATGTCCTTGTCAATGAAGCGGTTACGAAAATGACTGACAAGTCAAGAGAGGAACTGCTCGACAACAGGATAATGGATGTCTTTCCCGGTATTGAAAAAACCTCATTCTTTAAAGCCTACCAGAAAGTGATAAAAACCGGCAAACCTGTTGTTATGAATGATGCGTTTACCTTTGAGGATGGACGGAAGGGATGGTATGAGGTACATGTATATCCTGTACCCGAAGGAATTTTTATCATCGTAACAGACATCACTGACCGTATGAAACTGGAAGAAGAGTTGATAATAAAGCAGCGCCTGAATAAACTGTTAATTGACAGCCTTCCTCATTCTGCGATGCTTATCCGCAAAGACAGGACAATCATTGCTGCAAACAAAGTTGCAGAGGAAGCCGGGGCCGTAGTCGGAGGCAACTGCTGGCAGGAGTTCGGTAAATGCCAGTTTATTTCAGAAGAACACAAGACATTCATTGATAAACACCGTAAGATCCCTGACGGCAGTATCCAATGTTATTTCTGTAATGCTGATGAAGCACTGAAAAGCAGGAGTCCGGTCAGCTTTGAAGTCACTGCCTGGGACAGGTTATGGGACACATACTGGATACCGCTTGAAGAAGAGACATTTCTCCATTATGCCATAGACATTACTGATCGGAAGAAGGCCGAGGCAGAACTGGAGAAGCACCGTAAACAGCTCATGGAGATGGTCGATGAACGCACTTCAGAACTCCAGAAGACTAATGAAGAACTTGAAAGTGAAATCGCTGAACGTAAGCGTGTTGAGGCAGAGTCAATTAATACAAGCCACCTTGTGGCATTAGGGGAACTGGCTGCCGGCGTTGCCCATGAAATCAATAACCCTATTAATGGAATCATCAACTATGCCCAGATGCTGGCCAATAAAAGCCCCCTAGAAAGCAAAGAGCATGATGTTGCCTGCCGGGTCATAAAGGAAGGAGACCGTATCGCCAATATAGTCAGCAGTCTTCTCTCTTTTGCCCGGGAGGTTAATACAGCAAAAGAGCGCGTCCGTATTATGGACATAATATCCGAGTCAATCGCTCTTACACAGGCACAGTTCAGAAGTGACTGGATACACCTCACTATTGATATACCCGAGAGTATCCCTGATATCATTGCCCAACCGCAGCAGATTGAACAGGTCTTTCTGAATATTATCAGTAATGCCCGGTATGCCCTTAACCAGAAGTATACGGAAGCGGACAATAACAAGATATTGAAAATTACTGCAGAAGAAATAACTATACATGATCAATCATATGTGCAGATATCATTTTATGATTCAGGACAGGGAATACAGGCGAGGTTACTCGATAAGATAATGAACCCGTTCTTCACTAATAAACCAAGTGGTGATGGTACCGGCCTGGGACTGAGTATCAGCCACGGTATAATAAATGATCATAACGGCAGGATCATAGTAGACAGTGAAGAGGGAGAATACACAGAAGTAATTATTGATCTTCCGGTAAAAAAATAATCTGTTTCGGTTTTTAAAAAAGGGGGGCGAGGGTTCAAGGGAAAAGAAATAAAATAGATTTTTCAATCAACGCTAAATTATTATTCTTAATCAATACTTCAATTAAGAAGTGTCCAGTTTTTAAGCAATGCACGATCAGACAGGATTAATATTCAGACATACGTCCCAACCTGATTTATCAACACAATAATTTGTGTTAGAATGACTTCATGGCTTTATTTCGTTATTAAACGTAAAGATGAATGATATGCAAGCATAAGGATTACTAAATGGCCAAGAAAAAGAAACGCAAGATTACTTCGCAAAAGAAAAAGGCGGTGACTGAAGAGACCCCGAGCCAGGAACAGCCTGTTGAACGTAAAAAGAAAAAGAAGAAAAAAGAGCCGGTCCTGAAAACAATGGATAAGCCCAACTGGGTCCTGACCGGACTGGCAGCAGCCGGCATGATGTTGACCGCGTACCTGGCAATCACCGGCTGGCTGGATACAGCGCCTGTGCTGTGCGATGAAGGCAGTTCCTGCGATATTGTCCAGCAGAGCAGATGGGGCACCTTTCTGGGTCTGCCCACCGCCTTTTGGGGGTTCATTACCTACGCAGTCCTGTTATACATAGGCCTCAAGGTACGCAATCCAGGGACCCACTGGAAATCAGCTTGGACAGTATCCATGATCGGCCTGGGCTATAGCATATACCTCATAACAATTTCGTTGGTCGTGATTCAGGCGGCCTGCGCCTACTGTATTGTATCATTCAGCATTATGACCATAATATTCGGTGTTGTCACAGTGCAGCGTCCAAAGGAACTGCCAAAATTCAATTTTACCGCCTTTGCAAGACAGTCAGTCATAATAACTGCAGTGATCGTCGGTGGAATGCACCTGCACTACAGCGGTATATTCGATCCATTGGCAGGCCCTGAAGACCCGTTTCTCAAGGGGCTGGCCGAACACCTTACTCAAGACAAAGCCATTTTATACGGTGCATACTGGTGACCGGCATGCACAGAACAGAAGGATCTGTTCAAGGCATCAGCTGAAAGACTCCCATATGTAGAATGCTCGCCCGAGGGCCGCAGCAGACCTAAGGCATCGGTATGCATAAGGGAAAAGATCAAATCCTATCCCACCTGGTTCATTAAAGGGAAGAGGTATGAAGCAATCCTTGAGCCTGACCGTCTGGCTTCATTATCTGGGTATATAACAGACAGGTAAGCTGTACGCATAAACAGAAGGTCCTATAACCATTCAACAATCATATGCGACCTGATATAATGAAGATAATTCTGAAAGATATTATCTACAAGTCCTCAATTAAAGACTATGTTTCATAACTAAATATATCAAGCGCAAATCAATGAATAGCGACAGCTTATTATGCATTTTTTTCTTGCTCAATCTGTAAATGGTAAGATATACTTTTTCGTTGGCTCCCGCATAGAGATCAGGGAGGTCGCTTTCAATGGTGAACTGTCTGCTGTCGTGATACTACCTGGCTCCTTGTGGCTGTTTGTTTCAGCGTTGGCAGGATTTGGCTTTATTAAAAAGACCGGTCATCGCGGACATTGGCCTAACAATGCAGAATAAAAGGGGTCGGAGAAACATAGACAGGATTAACATTTACATAACCGGGATCAAATCACAACTTTCTCTAATACACGATGAATAATGACTAACGATCAGTCCATTTTGTTCAGCCTTTTGTTTCTGGTGTTTGCCATGCTGATCTGGGGGCGTTTGCGTTATGATCTGGTTGCATTCATGGCGCTGACAGCAGCCGTGGTTCTCGGTGTGGTGCCCAGGGATCAGGCTTTTTCGGGATTTGGTCATCCGGCAACAATTATCATTGCACTGGTACTGATTGTGAGCAAGGGGCTATCCAATTCCGGTGTCGTTGAACGCATTGCAAAACAGGTCAGCCGCTTCTCACATTCTCTGCAGGCCCACATCACTGTTATGGCCGGGATCTCTGCCGGGTTGTCTGCAGTGATGAACAATGTCGCAGCGCTTGCGCTGTTGATGCCGGTGGATATACAGGCGGCCATCAAGGCCAAGCGCAGTCCGGCACTGACACTGATGCCGCTTTCTTTTGCCACCATACTGGGCGGGATGATCACCCTGATTGGTACACCTCCCAACATTATTATTGCCGAGTTTCGCCATCAGGCCATGGGCAAGAGTTTCGCCATGTTTGATTTTGCACCGGTCGGACTTGCCTGTGCTGTTGTCGGCGTGCTGTTTGTGGCCACCATTGGTTGGCGGCTGTTGCCGGCGGAAATCAGACAGCAGAAGTCCGGGAAGAAGCTTATCGATGTCAGTGAGTATATTGCAGAGTTGCACGTGCCGGAGGACTCTCCAGCCGTGGGCCAACGGGTACGGGATCTCGATCCGGTTGCTGAAAATAATGATGTGGCCATCGTCGGTTTGATACGGCAGGGGAAACGGTTGCCTGGCCAGGCACGGCTGGCGGAAGTCAGTGCCGGAGATATTCTGGTTATGGAAGCGGTTCCGGAGGCCATAGACAAGCTGGTCGGTGAGCTGAAACTTAATTATAATGCCAAGGGAC
>CAMYJJ010000014.1 GCA_947258735.1 Thermodesulfovibrionia bacterium
GACCCTTAATGGAACTCCCAGTTTTTTGGCCACTGCTTTACAGGCATCTATATCTATCTGCGGGACTTTAACAACCGTGAGTTTGACTTCAGGTACAACCTTTTTTGCCTCTTTGACAAAATCCAGCATGCCATTAAATGCATTTTCTATGGTTGGTTTGCATATGACATTATATTTTTCCTCATTCTCCGCATCAAGACTTATGGAGAAACGGTCGACCAGTCCCTTAAGTTCCGGGAGAATGTTCTTCCCATGTATCAGGTTGCCATGCCCGTTGGAGTTTATCCTTACCTGTCCGCCGTTTTCCTTGATCCATTTCGATACCTTCTTAATAACATCGATTCTCAGCATTGGTTCTCCAATCCCGCAGAAGACAATTTCCCTGTATGCTGTGGGGTCTTTTATAGCCTTGATTAACTGCAATGCTGTGGGCTCTTTCTCCAGACGGAGATTATGTCCCTTTACGTAACTGGTACGAAATCTGACACAAAAGCCACACTTGTTTGTACATCTGTTCGTAATGTTCAAGTATAATGAGTCCCTTATGCTATAAGCTATTTCTCCTGCCTCTTTTGTCTCTCCTATTTTGAACAGCTTCATTGCATTCAGGGTCGTAATCCTTGCCAGGTCAGCAACACTGATTCCCCTCAAATCAGCTATCACCCATGCAGTGTGTTTTAGATAAGATGGTTCGTTTCTCTTTCCACGCATCGGAACAGGACTGAGATACGGAGCATCTGTCTCGATCAGCAGAAATTCATCAGGGACAAACCTGGCGATATCCCTGAGCTCGGCTGCTTTTTTAAAAGTAACCGGTCCTGCAAAAGATATATAAAATCCAAGTTCCATGGCCTTCTTTGCCATATCAAGGTCTCCTGAAAAGCAGTGGAGGACTCCGGAAATGTCTGTTACTTCTTCCTGTAAAATGCGGAGCGTGTCCTTTTTTGCTTCCCTGCTGTGGACCAGTATGGGAAGACCGATATTATTTGCAAGAGCTATCTGTCTTCTGAACGCTTCAATCTGAACACCTTTAGGAGAGTGAAGATAGTGATAATCGAGTCCGATTTCACCTACGGCAACAACCTTGGGAAGCTCGACCCATTCCTTAACTTCCTTAAAGAGTGTTTTGTCCAGTGTTTTGGCATCATGCGGATGGATGCCGACTGCAGAATAAATATTTTCATATGTGCCTGACAGATCAAGTCCCTTCAGGTTCCCTTCCCTGTCTGATCCCGCATTAATGATATACTGAACATCTGATCCAATTGACCTCTTTATAACTTCATCCCTGTCCTTGTCAAAGGCCTCCATATCAAGATGACAATGGGTATCTATCAAAGCTGTTTTCAAATCGCAGCTACCTCCGCTTAATTATAGTAAAATTCAATTGTTACACAGAATGGCAACAAGAAAAAAGACGGGAAATGATGAAGCCGCGGCATGTTTGCGCCTGTCTGCCCCGTTAATTTATCTTTCCATTTCTTATGTTAGTGAATTATATGGGATTTGTCAAAGCTATGACCTTGTAATTTTCCATAAAATATGGTAATTTTTCAGTTTACTATAAAAAGGGGAGGATCCCAAATGAAAGATACACAGGTAATTGATATTCTGCGGAATGAGAATGAAGAATACAAGAAAATCGAAGAAGAACACCGGAAATTAAATCAGTATCTTGATGAGATGAGTAAGAAAAAATATCTGTCATCTGAAGAAGAAATGGAAAAAAAGAAACTGCAGAAGCAGAAGCTCCATTATAAAGACAGATTGGCCCAGCTCATCAGAGAATATAAAAAATAAGGAAAAGGGGACATCCTCCTTCCCTTATCCGCCTGTCCTGTAATATGAAAAGCAACACAATAAAAAAAGGTATTGAACGAGCGCCTCATAGAGCGCTCTTGTACGCTACGGGTATACCCAAATCAGAAATGGGCAAACCGTTTATAGGGGTTGCCACGAGTTTTACCGATATCATTCCCGGACACACGGGAATGCGTGACCTTGAACGGTTTATTGAAAAAGGGATACATGCCGGCGGCGGATATCCTTTTTTCTTCGGTATTCCGGGCATATGTGACGGCATCGCCATGGGACACAGGGGCATGCATTACAGTCTCCCCTCAAGAGAGCTCATCGCTGATATGGTGGAGACCATTGCCGAGGCGCACCAGCTTGACGGCCTGCTTCTGCTTACGAACTGCGATAAAATCACACCTGGTATGTTAATGGCCTCAGCAAGGGTCAATGTGCCTGCTATAGTAGTAACCGCAGGCCCCATGTATTCAGGTAATTTAAAAGGGAAACGGCTGTCGCTGGTTAATGATACATTTGAGGCTGTAGGTAAGTTTAAAAAAGGACTGATCACTAAATCAGATTTATCTGATCTTGAGATGTGTGCCTGTCCGGGACCGGGGTCATGCCAGGGTATGTACACGGCAAATACCATGGCATGTGTGACAGAATCACTGGGAATGAGTCTGCCGGGATGCGCGACATCCATGGCTGTGTCGGCAAAAAAGAGGAGAATAGCCTTTGAAAGCGGAAGCAGAGTGGTTGAGCTGGTGAAGAAGAATATTACTCCCCGCAAGATCATGACCCGTAAGGCATTTGAAAATGCCATACGAATAGACATGGCGCTTGGCGGCTCAACAAATACAGTGCTTCATATCCCGGCAATTGCTCATGATGCAAACGTGAATCTTTCGCTTGATCTGTTTGACAGGATCAGCAGTAAAACTCCTCATGTTGCAGATATGCTGCCCGGCGGAGAACATTATCTTGAGGACCTTGAATTTGCAGGCGGCATACCAGCCGTTTTAAAGAGGTTTAAAAAAGATCTGAATAATACGATGACAGTATCAGGCAGCAAAATTCATGCTATTGCCGATAAAGCAGTGATTGCAGACCAGGAAGTTATCAGACCCCTTAACAGGGCCCACAGAAAAGAAGGCGGTATTGCTGTGTTACGCGGAAACCTGGCACCTGACGGCGCTGTAGTAAAGCAGACCGCAGTAAGCAAAGAAATGCTTACATTCAAAGGCAAGGCAAAGGTATTCAACTCGGAAGAAGCAGCAATGAAGGCCATTCTTGCCGGTAACATAAAATCCGGAGATGCAGTAATCATACGATATGAAGGGCCCAAGGGAGGGCCGGGAATGAGAGAAATGCTCAGCCCCACATCTGCCTTGGCAGGTATGGGCCTGGCAAACTCTGTCGCCCTGATAACAGACGGCCGTTTTTCAGGCGGCACCAGAGGCCCCTGTATAGGTCATGTTTCACCGGAAGCAATGGAGGGAGGCCCTATTGCCATAGTGAAAGACGGTGATGTGATCAGTATAGATATTCAGAAAAGGAAACTCGACCTTTTTTTAAGCAAAAAAGAAGTTGATGATAGAATGAAGAAACATAAACCGCTGAAGCCCAAGATAACCAAAGGCTGGCTTTCACGCTATGCATCAGCAGTAACGTCTGCAAGCACCGGCGCGATAATGAAAAGTTAAATAAATGGAGTAATCATGAAAATAAACGGTTCAAAAATATTATTGGAATGTCTGAAAAAAGAGGGGATAAAACATATTTACGGATATCCCGGTGGGGTAGTCCTGAACATATTTGACCACCTGTATGATGAAAAAAGCATGGAACTGATCCTGACCCGCCATGAACAGGCGGCTATTCATGCTGCTGACGGTTATGCAAGGGCAAGCGGCAAGGTGGGTGTTGCCATTGTAACATCCGGGCCGGGAGCAACAAATACTGTTACCGGCATCGCAACCGCATATATGGATTCAATTCCTCTGGTTGTATTCTCCGGTCAGGTTCCCACGATGCTCATAGGCAATGACGCGTTTCAGGAGGCTGACATTGTAGGGATCACACGGCCATGTACGAAGCATAATTACCTTGTCAAGGATGTGAAAGACCTCGCACAGACCATAAGAGAGGCATTTCACATTGCATCTACCGGCAGGCCCGGTCCGGTGCTTATTGACTTACCCAAAGATGTTACAACCGGGACTGCAGATTTTGAGTGGCCTAAAAAAGTTGATATAAGAAGTTACAATCCGACATATCACGGCAACAAATGGATGATCAAGCAGGCCATCCAGATGATATCAAAGGCAAAAAAACCCGTCATTATGGCCGGAGGCGGAGTCATTCTGTCCGGTGCCGCAAAGGAACTCAAGGAACTTGCCGAGAAAACAAAGATACCTGTGACCATGACCATGATGGGGCTTGGAGGATTTCCGGGGTCCCATACATTATCCATGGGAATGCTCGGCATGCACGGGACCTATTATGCAAACAAGGCGATACAGGGTTCAGACCTGATACTGGGGATTGGTGTCAGGTTCGATGATCGTGTTACAGGCAGGACTGAAGACTTTGCTCCTGATGCAAAGATTATTCATATTGATATTGATCCTACATCTATCAGAAAAAATGTTGATGTACACCTTCCCGTAGTAGGAGATGTCAGAAATGTACTGAAGGACCTGCTCGCTGAATTGAAAAAACACAAGGGCCAGTGGGGTGCTGTGAGAAACTCCTGGCTGAAACAGATCGATGAATGGAAACGGGAGCGACCGCTCACATACCGCTTTGATAAAAAAATTATCAAGCCGGAATTTGTTGTAGAAAAGATCTATGAAGTCACAAAGGGAAAGGCCATCATCTGTACGGAAGTAGGACAGAACCAGATGTGGGCGGCCCAGTATTACAAATATGACAGCCCGAGGAAGTGGCTCTCTTCAGGCGGCCTGGGTACAATGGGGTATGGCTTCCCTGCTGCAATCGGCGCCCAGATGGCCTGCCCGAATGAAACCGTTTTTGATATCGCGGGTGACGGAAGTATCCAGATGAACATACAGGAACTGGCTACTGCTGTGATAAATAAACTCCCTGTAAAAATAGCTATTCTCAACAACAGATATCTTGGCATGGTACGACAGTGGCAGGAGTTGTTTTTCAATGAACGATATTCTCATACAAACCTTGATGTAACACCGGACTTTGTGAAACTGGCAGAAGCATACGGTGCTGTTGGTCTGCAGGCATCCATCCCTGATGAAGTCGTGCCTGTTTTAAAGGAATCTCTGAAAGTCAAAGACAAACCGGTTATGATGGACTTTCTTGTTGACTGGAAATCAAAAGTCTACCCAATGGTCCCTGCCGGTGCTGCCATAGATGAAATGATTTTTGATGAAGAAAAGAAGAAGCCGAAAAGAAAATTAAAGGCTGTAAAGTAAGACAGTAAAAAACAGTAGCTAGTAGTCAGTAGTCAGGTTAATAAAGAAAAGTTCGTGACCCTGACTACCAATTTGCCAACTACTACCTACTTTCTTTTTAAGAGGAGAATAATGAAACACACAATATCAGTACTTGTAGAAAATAAATTCGGGGTACTTTCAAGGGTTTCGGGACTATTCAGCGGCAGGGGGTTTAATATTGAGAGTCTGTCGGTTGGCGAGACCATAGACCCTGCGGTATCTCTTATGACGATTATCACGAGTGGCGATGACAAGATCATTGAGCAGATAACAAAACAGCTGAACAAGCTCATCGATATAATCAAGGTCGTGGATTTCATGGAGATCGATCATGTCGAAAGGGAACTGGTCCTGATAAAGGTCTCTCCGAGAAAAGCGGACAAGGCTGAGTTTCTTAAACTGGCCGAGATTTTCAGAGGCAGAATAATTGATTCCGGATCGAATACATTTACCGTTGAGATTACCGGAGACGAGAAAAAGATTGCGGCCTTTATCGAAATTATCAGGCCATATGGAATTAAAGAGTTTGTGAGAACAGGCAAGGTCGCCATCGCGCGGGAAGGACTGAAAAAGAAATAACAGAAAAGTTAAATGTTATACGTTATTGGTTATTTTTTGAAGTTTTACTTTCGTATAACAAATAACCAATAACTATTAAGTGATATTGGGAGGAATAATGAAAATATATTACGATAAAGATGTGAAAAAAGGGACATTAAAGAACAAGACCATATGTATCATGGGTTATGGAAGCCAGGGTCATGCCCATGCCAACAATTTAAAGGACAGCGGTGTTAACGTAATTGTTGGTGTAAGAAAAGGGGGAAGTTTTAATAAAGCGAAAAAAGCCGGCTTTGATACATATGTCCCGTCTGAGGCTGCAAAAAAAGCCGATGTTATAATGATTCTTCTTCCTGATGAAGACCAGGGTGATACATACAGAGATGAGATTGCACCGAACCTGAAAAAAGGTACATGCCTTGGTTTTGCACACGGTTTTAATATTCATTTTAATCAGATCGTACCAACAGAAGATATCAATGTATTCATGGTTGCGCCAAAAGGTCCTGGACATCTTGTAAGATCAGAATATACAAAAGGAAGCGGTGTGCCCTGTCTTATTGCCATACATCAGGACCCTTCCAGAAAGACAAAGGCAATTGCTCTTGCCTATGCTTCTGCTGTAGGCGGCGGCAGGGCCGGAATTATAGAGACCACGTTCAGTGAAGAGACTGAAACCGACCTCTTCGGAGAACAGGTTGTCCTGTGCGGCGGACTTACGTCACTCATAAAGGCCGGATATGAGACACTGGTCGAAGCAGGATATGCCCCTGAAATGGCTTACTTTGAATGCCTGCACGAGACCAAATTGATCGTTGACCTGCTGTATGAAGGCGGCATATCAAACATGCGGTACTCCATCAGCAATACTGCCCAGTATGGTGATATCACAAGAGGGCCGAGGGTCATTACTGACAAGACAAAAAAAGAGATGAAAAAGATCCTCGGTGAAATCCAGTCAGGTGAGTTTGCACGCGAGTGGATGCTTGAGTGTAAAGCAAACAAGCCTGTCTTCAATGCCCTTACCAGACAGGGAGAACGTCATTCCATTGAAAAAGTGGGCGGCAAGTTAAGGGCCATGATGCCCTGGCTCAAAAAGGGAAAACTGGTTGATAAATCCAAGGCATAAAAGCCGTGACAGGTAACGAGTAACAGGTGACGAGAAAAATATATACAAAAAAAACATATAATGTTTTAACCTGTTACCCGTTACGCGTTCCCCGTTACTGAAGTCATGTTTCAGTTCGCTAAAGAAGGCTATCCCTTCATACTTTTTTTTGCTGCTGTCACACTTCTATCATTTTTCTTCCGTGCACACTGGGTAACGGCTGTTGCGATTGTCCTTACGGTCTTTATGCTGTATTTCTTCAGAGATCCTGACAGGAGTGCTGTTCCTGATCTCAATTCTTTCTATGCCCCTGCTGATGGAAAAGTGATACAGATAAGAGAGACGTTTGAAGATGAACTTTTGAAAGAGCAGATGATTGAAGTCAGCATATTCATGAATGCCTTTAATGTGCATGTTAACCGGGTGCCATGTGAGGGAACTGTTAAGGAAGTCAAATATTATCCGGGGCGATTTATGGCTGCCTTTAAAGAAGAGGCATCAAAGGCAAACGAGCATATAAATATGGTCATGGAATGTACACACGGCAATGTCATGATGAGACAGGTGGCAGGACTGCTCGCAAGAAGAGCGGTGTGCAGGGTAAAGCCCGGAGACGCTCTCGACCAGGGAGATAGATACGGCATTATAAAGTTCAGCTCAAGGGTTGATCTTTTTCTTCCTATAGATACAGATGTTAAGGTACAATTAGGTGACAGGGTAAAAGCAGGAGAAACATTAATAGGGAAAGTAAGAAGTAAAAAGTAGGAAGTTAGAAGTTGAAGGACCACTTCACACCTCTCACTTGCTACTTCTCACTTATTCAAAATGAGAAAAGGCATTTACATATTACCGAATACGCTCACGCTGGGTGGACTGTTCTGCGGGTTTTATGCCATCCTTGCTGTTTTTAAAGGCGATTATATTCACAGCGCATGGGCAATATTAATTGCAAATATATTTGACGGACTTGACGGATGGGTTGCGAGATTAACGAACAGCACAACAAAATTTGGTATTGAACTGGACTCACTATCAGACCTGGTTGCCTTTGGTGTTGCTCCTTCAGTGCTGCTGTACAGCTGGGCATTAAACCCCTTTGGAAGACTCGGCTGGGGGGCCACATTCTTTTTTGTCATATGCGGTGCATTGAGACTTGCCAGATATAACGTACAGATGGGTACTACGGAAAGCAAGGCATTTACAGGCCTCCCCATCCCTGCAGCAGGCTCTTCCATCGCCTGTCTGGTGTTATTTGTTCAAGAGATCTGGGGCGGCATAGGTGAAAGAAATTATGTTGTGCTCTGTTTACCATTCCTGCTGGCTCTGCTGATGGTAAGTACCGTACGGTTTCATAGTCTGAAAGAAATTGATTTTAAGAAAAGGAAACCATTCTGGCTGCTTGTGGCAATCGTCGTGGCTTTTGTTCTCATATTTATGTATCCTGAAATAGTACTGTTTTTATTTGCCCTGACATATATTTTATGGGGGCTTATTGAAGGTACATATTCGTATCGAAAGAAAAGGAAACCGAAGGAAGCAGTGCTATGAGAACAATCAGAATATTTGATACAACGTTACGGGACGGGGAGCAGTCTCCCGGCGCATCTATGAACACCGGAGAGAAACTCCAGGTAGCCAGACAGCTTGCACGGCTTGGTGTAGACATCATTGAAGCCGGATTTGCCATTGCGTCACCGGGTGATTTTGAGGCGATCAGGACCATAGGCGGAGAAGTTGAGGGCCCTGTCATCTGCAGCCTTGCACGGGCAAAGGAAGAGGACATTAAAAGGGCATGGGAGGCCATCAGCAATGCACCAAAGAAAATGATCCACACGTTTCACTCTACATCAGATATACATCTTAAATATCAATTCAAGGTAGACCGTGAAACAGCCCTGAAAAGGTCTGTTGAGATGGTACAGCTGGCAAAGAGTTATGTTGATGATGTTGAGTTTTCACCCATGGACGCTACCCGTACAGATATATCGTATCTCTGTGATGTGGTGGAAGCAGTGATCGAAGCAGGCGCATTGACAGTCAATATTCCGGACACGGTCGGATATATCATCCCCAGTGAGTTCGGGTCAATGATTAAGGAGATCCATAACAGGGTGAAGAATATTAATAAGGCGGTGATCGCTGTCCATTGCCATAATGATCTGGGTCTTGCTTCTTCCAATTCACTGTCTGCCGTGCTGAACGGTGCAGGTCAGATTGAGTGTACTGTCAACGGTATCGGCGAACGGGCCGGCAACTGTTCCATGGAAGAAGTGGTCATGGCGATCAAGACACGAAAAGACTTCTTCAATGCAGAAACCAATATCAATACTGAAGAGATTATGCGCAGCAGCAGGCTCGTGACGAAAATTACGGGTATGAGCGTTCAGCCGAACAAGGCGATAGTCGGGGCTAACGCATTTGCCCATGAATCCGGCATCCATCAGGACGGCCTGTTAAAAGAAAAAACCACGTACGAAATCATTACCCCTGAAACCATCGGTCTTCACAAGACACAGTTCGTGCTGGGAAAGCACTCCGGCAGACACGCATTCAGGACGAGACTGAAAGAGATCGGGTATGACCTCGATGATGATGCAATTAACAGTGCCTTTGAGCGCTTTAAAAAAGTCGCAGACCAGAAAAAAGAGATATTCGATGAAGACCTTGAGACCATTGTGACAGAGGAGTATTCAATGGTTCCTGAAACCTACAGCCTTGTTGATATGTTTGTATCAGCCGGAATGGGTAAAGAGCCCGAAGGCACGGTCAAACTTAGAATCGGTGATACGGTCATGGAAAAAACTGCACAGGGAGACGGCCCTGTTGATGCTGTCTTTATGGCAATTGCCAAGATAACAGAAACTAAAAGCAAGCTTCAGAAGTATGAAGTCAAGGCCATAACTGGAGGCACTGACGCTTTGGGTGAGGTCATCTGCACTCTTGAAGAGGATGACAGATCAGTAAGCGGTCACGGAGCTGACACTGATATTATTACAGCGTCTGCCAAAGCTTATATTAATGCATTGAACAAGCTGGCTGCAAGAAAGACATAACTGCTGGGGCCTGGCATACCGTGCTCTTTCATAGTCTATGTTCATCTGTCTGTTATTACAGCTTGAACGGAACCTGATGTACCATTTGTCGTCCGCTGTGTGTTATTCATGGGGCAATTCTTCCATTCAATCAATAAAGCATCACGCTCTGCAATAACATGTGTTCTGCTGGGCTTTTTGAGCTGTGTACTATTCGGAATATTTTCAGGACTCCCGGCAATTATCCTTGCGCATATATTACTGATGAGAAATAAAAAGGAGCCCGAACGATTTGCATCATTAGATAAAAAACTGATAATAAGCGGATTGGTTCTTGGTTATACCGGCATAGTTTTATCTTTAATGTTTGGCTTCAGTATGTGGAAATTAATAAGCACATAACCGTTTATCCCAACTGAGCGGGTCAGCCACGGGGTGTGATATAGCAACGGGAAAAAAGGGTTCATTTACCTCCAGGGCAGTCAGGATGATAAAATTCGTTATGTTGAAGAGGCGGCTAAATGTGAAGAAGATTCAAGGTTCGCGAGAATATCAAGATACTCTTCAGGCGGATTTACCAGCTCAACTCCCATACTGTAATAAAAACCATGTTTTTCTGCCAGCCTGCTGATCTTCACCGGAATATCCATAGACCTGTCGTTCAGTGAAAGCTGTACATTAAACATTGATTTATAATAATAAAGACACATATCCAGTTCAATAAACATGCCATTTCCTGACAGATTTGTGATAGTGCCGGTGTGCATTGTTTCATCATAAAAGAATTTTACACGTACATTCTTGGGTATTCTCTTAAAAACTCTTCTCTCCATATGTTCCTCCGCCGTGAAAAATTGCCGGGTGTTCCTGATTATGTCGTCAACAGCTGCATAGATGACAGGTAATGAGAACGAAGCCAGTACATGCTGATTACGTCATGATGCACGCGGTCAATGTGACGATCACTCCCGATGGAATTAAGAATGCAACTAGAGTGCCAACAAAAAGAAGAAGTACTATCTGTTTGAATTCATTTAGTATTTGAAACCCGGTTCAATGGCAACAGTCAATGTAATACGCTTTTTGTATACTTTTTAATACTATTATCAGAGAATTAGTGTACAAGCAGGTCAGAAGAAAGCCTGTATCCAGTAGAATTAAACTGTTAGCAGATTATAAAGTGTATGATTTTCCCATTCAGGAAGGTACATTCCCACGTAGAGGGGTCATGCCTGCACAGGCCGTTGAGCATTTTAAAATGCGATGATCCATCATTCTGAATCTGTACAAACGCGCCCCTCATACAGCAAACTTCATTTGACTATTCCCGATAATTTCAGGTAACATTTTTATTCGATTTCTCAATAAATAGAATTATTTATCAGCAAGTTGGAGGATACGTGACGATAACAGAAAAAATTCTGGCTATGCATGCAGGTAAGGACAAAGTCTCAGCCGGAGAGCTTATAAATGCAAAACTGGATATCATTCTTGCCAATGACATCACTGCCCCGATCTCGATCAGAGAATTTAATAAGATCGGCGCAAAGGATGTCTTTGACAAAGATAAAATAGCATTTATCCCTGACCACTTTGCTCCGCAGAAAGATATCAAGGCCGCTGAGCAGTGCAAGATGTTGAGGGATTTTTCACGGGAACATGACCTGAGCCTGTATTTTGAAGTCGGCAGAATGGGCGTGGAACACGCCCTCCTCCCTGAACAGGGGATTGTACTGCCGGGTGACCTGGTCATAGGTGCTGACAGTCATACATGCACGTATGGTGCGCTCGGTGCCTTTTCAACCGGTGTAGGTTCAACCGATGTTGCATCAGCAATGGCAACAGGTGAATGCTGGTTCAAGGTGCCTGAGTCCATGAAGTTTGTTTATTACGGAAAGTTAAATAAATGGGTCAGCGGCAAAGACCTCATCCTCCATACAATCGGTGATATCGGCGTTGACGGTGCATTATACAGGGCCATGGAGATAGAGGGTGAAGCAATCAGCGCACTGCCGATGTCAGGCAGACTGACCATGTGCAACATGGCGATTGAGGCTGGAGGCAAAAACGGGATCATCGTGCCTGATGAGGTTACAGAAGAGTATGTTAAAGGCAGGGCAAAAAGAGAATATACATTTTATACATCTGACAAAGATGCTGCATATGTCGATGTCAGGGAATATGACTGCTCAAAGATCGAGCCGACGGTGTCCTGCCCTCACCTGCCCTCAAACACAAAACCGGCATCTGAATTGGCAGATGTTACAATCGACCAGGTCGTTGTAGGCTCCTGCACAAACGGCAGGATTGAAGACATGCGTGAAGCTGCAGAAGTAATCAGGGGCAGGAAAGTAAACCCTAACACAAGAATGATCGTTATTCCTGCGACCCAAGAGATTTATCTGCAGGCCATGAAAGAAGGTCTTGCAGAGATATTTGTAAATGCTGAAGCGGTATTTTCTACTCCCACGTGCGGCCCATGCCTTGGCGGACATATGGGGATTCTCGCAAAAGGTGAAAAGGCAATTGCCACGACAAACAGAAATTTCGTCGGCAGAATGGGAGACCCGGGCAGTGAGGTATATCTCTCCAATCCCGCGGTTGCAGCAGCGTCAGCTATAATGGGAAGGATAGCATTACCTGAGGAAGTTTGAACAAACAGTTAATAGTTAATCGTTATTAGTTATTTGCATCTTGATACGTATACATGATATTTATAAGCAAACGAACTGGATGGTTATTTTTAATAACATATAACTTATAACTAATAACATTTTCCCCTGGAGGAAAAAATTGATATTAAAAGGTAAAGTCTGGAAGTTCGGTGACAATATAGATACAGATGCGATCATCCCTGCGCGTTATTTAAATACATCTGATCCTGCAGAGCTGGCCAAACATGTGATGGAAGATGCAGACAAAGATTTCCCTTCAAAAGTTAAAAAAGGCGATATGATAATCGCTCAGGCCAATTTCGGATGCGGTTCGTCAAGGGAACATGCCCCGATCGCAATCAAGGCGGCAGGTATGCAGGCAGTCATTGCAAAAAGCTTTGCCCGTATCTTTTACAGAAATTCATTTAACATAGGGCTGCCCATCTTTGAATCTGATGAAGCTGCTGAGAAAATCACGGAAGGTGATGAAATTGAGGTCGATGCAGACAACGGTGTAATAAAAAATATCTCCAAAGGTGAAGAGTATACTGCCAAGCCTATTCCTCCCTTCATGCAGGAGCTGATCTCTGCAGGTGGACTGATTGAATGGACAAAGAAGAGGATAAGCAGTTTTTGATTCTTGGTTGTTAGTTCTCAGTTATATAACTTATCCGCTCAAAACTTTTATGTATTACTCCATTTCAGCAAGTACGGTTGCATATTTACGTATTACCATATCAGGCATAGAACCATCAATGACAAGAAGTATATTGTCCCTGCTCAATGACCACGTATGTAATTTCCCATTATTGTTCAGAGCAAGATAGTGTTTTTTAACCTTATCAAATTCATTCTTTTCATGAAATTCCAGAACACACCCTTGAAGTTGTCGTGAATTTAAAGAAACCGAAAACCTTATAGCCTCTTTAGTTTTAGCGGACAAACCGGACAGTTCAATGTCTGCATCCTTTTTCGTTTTTTCAACTGTTAACCCATTTCCTGTAAATGTCTTAATAACATCTGCCGCTAACCACATCTGCGGCCAACCCGGTGGTCGAGGTGCGACTCTGATAACATGATTAATATGTACGGTTGCTCCAGGTCCCGCAGGACCGCGGAAGCGATGCGCACATGCAATGTCGATTAGTGAAGAAATTAATATGATTGATAAAATCATAACCATTCCATTTATTTTTATAAACTTCATGCTCTGTCTCCTTTCAGATTTTACCGCATACAGGGGGATCTCCATTGGACATGCTTGATATAAATATCCATATCCCAACGATAAGAATTACTAATACAATGACTGTTAATATCAGCACCACATCAACCCTTTTTTTAGGTATGCATTGATACAACTGATAATTATATTGCAATAGCCCTGCCAGTTATCCAATGAGATATAATTTATTTATCTTTAAATAAAAGGATGTTACAGTGATGAAGTTTAAGTTTATTTAAGATAAGGGTTGTAAAGTTTCGCGGGATTCATCAGAGCATAAAATAGCAACTATTATTAATAAAAGGATAATTATCTTACAAGAACATGTTTCAGGTGCAACATATGTTGCAAGTCACAAGGGATTACTTTTTACGATTTAATCTGCGGTTCAATGCCTGACGCGAAATTCCCAGCAATGAAGCTGCAATACCCTGGTTGCCGTCAGACTGCTTCAAAGCATCAGATATCAGAATGTTCTCAGCCTCTTTCAATGTGGGGAAATGTCCAAAAAAATCTGATAATGCTTCAGCACCCCGATTTGGTATTTCCGGATGATCTTGCATTACCCCACCCTTCTGCTTAATAAACTTTTTAAAATACCCTAAAAAAGCCTTACCTGCTTTATGTTGAGCAACAGCATCATGCACCATTGCCTGAAGTTCCCTTATATTTCCCGGGAACTGATAGGTTGACAAAAGCATAACCAGTTCAGGTGACAATTGAGGTTTCTTCTTGCCAAGGGATGATGATGCTTCATCAATAAAGTGATCTAGCAGTAAAGGTATGTCCTCAATCCTCTCACGCAGAGGCGGTATGTGAAGATGGTGTGTACAGAGTCTGTAATACAGGTCCTGCCTGTACTTTCCATCATATACGAGTTTTGTAAGGTCCTTATTTGAGCTTGTTACAATCCGTGCACTGCTTTTCACAGGTACATCAGATCCAACCTGATAAAATGTCCTTTCTTCCAGGAGACGAAGAAGCTTTACCTGGGACTGTTCATTGAGGTCTCCTATTTCATCGAGATGAAGGGTGCCGCCTGCTGCCTTTTGAATAAATCCGCTCCGGTTCGAGTCTGCTCCGGTAAAGGCACCCTTTTTATGGCCGAATAATGCATCCGAAAACATCGCGTCATCCAGTCCGGCAGTATTTATGGATATAAGATCACCGGATAATCCTCCCGTCTCATGGAGGACTCTAACAATCAGCTCTTTTCCAACACCAGTTTCACCGGTGATCAGAACAGGCCTCTTCGACAGCGCAATAGCCTCAACATAATGGAAAAGCGAAATCATTTTTCTGTTTCGAGTAATAATGCCGGCAAAGGCTTCTTTGTTCTCTAGCTTTTCTGACAGAAAATGTTTTTTCAGTGCGCTTATCTCATCTTCCAGTTCTTTTCTCTGGGAAATGTCTTTTGCAACAGCATACACAAGGCCTTCATCTAGATCAGTATGAGCAGTCCACGCAAGCCACTTGTAAGACCCGTCTTTACACATATATCTGTGTTCACAATATGTAAGGCTCTCTCCGCTTTTTAATCGGTTCACTTCCGAAATATTACTATCACGCTCATCCGGAACAAGGAACTCATAAAACGGTTTTGAAAACAGTTCTTCTCTGGAATATCCCAGCAGTTTTTCAAAGGCTGGATTAATGATCTTAAAGTATCCGTCAAGACCTGCAACACAAAGCATGTCATCTGAATGTTCAAAGAAGTGCTTGTAATAATTCCCGGATTCAGTCAGTTCTTTCTTCATGTTCCCTTGCAGACCCCGATTTTCCGTATACCCTGCCATGAGTCATATTTTCATTATCTCCTGCCTTATAATCCTTACATTTGGAGTTGATTATATATCTCTTAAGTAAAAACACTGTAAACTAAGATATTCCATACTATAACAAAAAGTAATCCGTGCGTCTCGATTCACTGATTCAACCTTTACTTTAATCAGGAAAAACATATTTCCAGCTCATCTCCAATTCCATTTTATTTTAAAATGTATCTGCTCTTGATATGATAGAGCAATGAAATACAATAATATGAAATCATTATCTCTTTACATACTGATCATTATATGCACCATCTTGAGTGATTCTTATTATTCATCTGCCTCACAGGAGCTGTCCAGGAGAGCTATCAATCCTGTTTTTACTGCTGAACGCAACAACTGGGAACATAAAGGGATTGGAAGCCCCTTTGTGCTTTTCGACGGGCTATATAAAATGTGGTATTCAGCGACAGACAAAAACAATAGAAAGAGAATAGGATTGGCTATTTCTTCTGACGGGATCACATGGAAACGATATAGCAGCAATCATTGTTCTACTAATTCAGCAGGCAATGGCTGTGTGCTTGATGTAGGAGAAGAGGGATCATGGGACGCAGAGCATGTTTACGGAATGAGTGTTATTATTGATCCGGCTGCACCACCTGTATCAGAATATAAGATGTGGTACACAGGTACAGGCAATGCTGCTTCGCTGAAAAAAGGCAGATGGAAAACAGGTTACGCATTCTCATCTAATGGTATCACCTGGACAAAATTTAAGGGTAACATTTGTAAGTCAGAAAGCGGCTCACAGGGTTGTGTTTTAGATACCGGAGCTCCCGGCAGCTGGGATGAAATAGTAGCAGCAGCTCCGACAGTCATAATTGACTTAGACGCTTCGCCTTCGGAACGATTTAAAATGTGGTATGAAGGCTGCATGTATTCGGATACACCACCGGAGCATGTCTGCAGAATTGGATATGCAACGTCCCCTGATGGCATGAACTGGAAACGGTATGAAGGGAACAGGTGTTCTGAATTTCCTCATGGTGATGGATGCGTATTTGATATTAATATAACCGGAAAATGGGATGACCTGCGTGTGGTTCACCCGGTTGTTATTAAAACCGGACATAATTATGAAATGTGGTATGCCGGACAATCAAATGTGGATAATAATTTTCGGATAGGATATGCACTATCTTCTGATGGCATAAGGTGGAAGAGATATAAAGGGAATAATTGTCTTACCCGTCCGTTAGGTGACGGGTGTATAGTAGATATCGATACCTCCGGACCAGACAGGAATGTGTCTGATCCCGCGGCAGTCAACATAAACGGAACATTGATGATATGGTATAAAACTGGAACATCTCATTTTAAATTAGTACAAAGCAACCCTCATAAATAGGATGTGGCGTAACGAACAGTAGTAATGTAGGCACTGTATACTCTATGACCCATAAGCCCTCATACCTTCTTATCTCAAAAAAAGATTTAGCAAATAAATCATTGAAGGCTGCTGAAATCCTGAAAAACTGTACCCTCTGTCCCCGAAACTGTTATGTTGACAGGACACAGGGTAAAATGGGATTTTGCCGAACCGGAGACAGACCTTTTATCTCAAGCTGGAATGCCCATTTCGGTGAAGAGGCCCCTCTTGTCGGGACCCATGGTTCAGGCACTATCTTCTTTACGCACTGCAACCTGGGTTGTCTGTTCTGCCAGAACTGGACCATTAGTCATGGTGATGAAGGAGAGGAAATGTCTCATGAGTCGCTGGCCAATATCATGCTCACTTTGCAGAACTACGGCTGTCATAATATCAATTTTGTCACTCCCACCCACCAGGTCCCGATGATACTGAGATCCCTAGATATCGCGATGGATAAGGGACTTAACATCCCTCTGGTATATAACTGCGGAGGGTACGAATCTCTGGAAACGCTCAGGCTGCTTGATGGTATTATTGATATCTATATGCCTGATTTCAAGTATGCTGACCCTGATGTTGCAAAGGAATATTCAAAGGCCAAAGACTACCCTGATATTGCAAAGGCAGCCATCAAAGAAATGTACAGGCAGGTTGGCGGTCTGGTTATTGATGAAAAAGGGGTAGCTCTAAAGGGTATACTCGTCAGGCATCTTGTTCTTCCTCAAGGACTGGCAGGCACTGAAGAAATCGCAAAGTTCCTGGTTGAAGAAATTTCACCTGATACATATACGAACATCATGGCCCAGTATTATCCCTGTTATAAGGCACATGAGCATCCTCCCCTTGACCGGAGGCTGACGGGCAAAGAATTTAAAAAAGCTGTAGCGGCAGTAAGAGAAGTCGGATTAATAAGACTTGATAGAGGTTAAACCTCCTTTGGAGGTTCAACCTCTGCACACAATCCAATAATGCATTTGCACCCATTTTTGCTGTATTCTATACATTTGTAGCAATTCAGTACTGAAGTATATTAGTGAATTACTCTGCAAAAGAGCCCGCAGGGCATTCATTGTTTTAAAGATTATTTGGCAGTCATTCCCGCAAGCGGAGCGCGTCGGGAATCAGGCCGGAATGACAGAAATTGCGAACTGTTGGAGAGACCATAGAGTACAATAACTACCAATGAATTTAGAAGTCCCGGTTATAGGTATCTTAAGAGGCATAAGCCCTGATTTTTTTCGGGGTGTAATGGAGACCTCTTTTGCGTCAGGTCTTCAGGCAATCGAGATCACGATGAATACGGATGGAGCAGTCAACATTGTATCGTCAAACATAACATCGGTACCTTCAGGAAAACTTTTGGGCATGGGGACCATACGAAACCTTGATGAAGCTAAAATGGCAGTTGATGCAGGTGCAATGTTTCTGGTGACCCCCAACACTGATACGGACGTAATCGAATATGCATCATCACACTCTGTACCGGTCATTTCCGGGGCCCTTACCCCGACCGAGGTGTATTCCGCTTGGTCTGCAGGTGCGGACATGATAAAGGTATTTCCCTGCATGCCTTTTGGTCCTGATTACATTAAAGAACTGAGAGGCCCTTTTGAACAGGTCCCGCTTGTCGCTGTTGACGGTGTAGATCTGGACAACGTACGTGATTACTTTGCTGCAGGAGCCAGTGCTGTAGGAGCAGGTACATCTTTATTTGGCCAAGATGCACTAAGCAGTCATGATCTGGATGGAATTTCACGCCATGTGAAAAATTTCATCCGTCTTTGCCCAGATTATAATAAATAATCTATAATACACTCCATATTAATTAACTAAATTTTTAAGGAGATAAAAATGTACAGACCGGAAATTAAAGTAATAGACTGCTCTGTCAGGGACGGCGGCTTAATGAATAAATGGCAGTTTGACGATGCTTTTGTCTGTAAAGTCTATAACGCATTGACAGATGCAGGGGTTGATTATATGGAAATCGGCTACCTGAGTTCTGAGTCAGCCTTCTCAAGGGATGAGGTAGGTCCCTGGAAATTCTGTGCAGAAGATGACATAAAGCGCATCACCGCTGACAGAGAGAAAAAAATTAAACTCTCTGCAATGGCTGACATAGGCAGGATTGACTATGATGACATCCCTCAGAAAGCCGACAGTTCACTGGACATGATCAGGGTGGCCTGTTATGCCCATCAGGTCGATGCTGGTATTGATCTGGCGCACCACTGTATTGAAAAGGGGTATGAGACAACCATTAATGTTATGGCCGTGTCCACCGTCGGCCTTCGGGAACTCGATGAAGCACTGGATGACCTGTCCAAGAGTAAGGTGCCCGTCATTTATCTCGTAGACAGTTTCGGCTCATTTTATTCGGAAGATATAGAGACTCATTCAAAAAAGTACATGGAACGCCTGCCCGGCAAGGAAATAGGAATCCACTGTCATAACAATCAGCAGCTTGCTTTTGCCAATACCATATCAGCAATTATTTCCGGCATTAATTATCTTGACGGAAGTTTATATGGAATTGGACGCGGTGCAGGCAACTGTCCGCTGGAACTTCTGATATCATTTCTGAAGAACCCGAAGTTTAAAGTGCGCCCTCTTATTGATGCAATAGAAGCTGAGATACTGCCATGGGCAGAAAAAATCGACTGGGGGTACTACATTCCCTACATGGTTACAGGCACCATGAACCAGCATCCCCGCACAGCCATGGCGCACATGGATTCTGAGGAAAAAAATAAAGTGGTACAGTTTTATGATCAGATAACAAGTGCTTCATAAATGAGCTAAAGCCGTATCCGGGTTGTATTGATTGCCCAAGATAAACTAGAACCCGATCTTTTCTCCGTCAACTATTTCCTGAAGAATTTTTCTGTTTAATATCTTTATATTACGTCTATTAACCTCAAGTATTTTATTCTCACTTAATTTCTTTAATATTCGGGACAGCGTCTCAGGTGTGGTTCCCAGCAGGCTGGCAAGCTGCCCTTTTGATATATCTATTTCCACGGAATCACTGCAGCCTGTTCTCTCGCATAGATAGAGCAGATACGCTCCTAACCGTCCCGGGACTTCCTTAAGGGAGAGGTTCTCGATCATCTTTGTAAAATGCTGAAGCCGCATGGACAGGTTTGCCATAATGTTCATGACAACAGATGGCTCCTGTTTTATTAATTTCAGAAATTCATTTCTCGGAAAAAAGAATGCCTTTGTTTTCTCTATTGCATCGGCATAAGCCGGATAGGGACTTCCGGCAAAGGCTGAGACTGCTCCCAGGAGCTCTTTCGTCCCCGCTATATGGAGAATCTGCTCTTTTCCCTCAATAGAGAGTTTATATACCTTCACCCTTCCTTGCAATATAATGTAAAAGCCTGCAGACTCATCCCCTTCGGTGAAAATATTATCTCCACTGGCAAAGCTCTTTTCCACAAGAATGCCCTTGAGCAACTTCAGGGCCTGTTCAGGAAGGTTCTGAAAAAGAGGCATTTTGGACATTAAAAGTAATTTGTCATTTTTTATAGTAGTCATAACGGTTTTAATACCATTAATATCATATTTCTGTCAAAAGAGCTCTTTTGCTGTTTCTTGACATAGGTCAAGGACACGGTCTCAGGTCTTGATTAAGATAGTAATTGATGATAAAAGGATTATACGAACGTAATCTAATAAAAGCCAAAGGAGGCTAATCATGTTTTGTAATCAATGTGAACAGGTAGCAAAAGGGGAAAGTTGTTCAACAATCGGTACTTGCGGTAAGAAACCGGATGTTGCGGCGTTACAGGACCTTCTGGTCTATACACTGAAGGGACTGTCCCTGGTTGCTTCAGAAGCCAGAAAGGTGAATGTAATTGATAAGGGGGTTGATGAATTTTCATTAAGTGCCCTTTTTTCGACACTCACAAATGTGGACTTTGACCCTGAAAGATTTGTGACGCTTATAAAAGACTGCGTAACAATGAGGGAAGATCTCAAGAGCAAGCTAAAAAAGGCTGGCGGCAATGCTGATGTTGCAGATGCACCGGCTGCCTTTACTCCTGAGGACACAATTGACGGATTGATCAAACAGGGTGAGGAACTGTCAAACTACCCTGAAGAGGTAAATGAAGATATAAAGTCTCTGAAGCTGACAACCCTTTACGGTCTCAAAGGAATTGCGGCATATGCGTATCATGCCCGGATTATGGGATATGAAGATGCTGCTATTTACGACTATACGCATGAAGCACTGAGTGCCATGCTCAGTACGAATCTGTCTCTCGAAGACTGGATTGCACTGACCCTCAAGTGCGGTGAGATCAATCTCAAGGCCATGGAAATCCTTGATGCCGCTCATACGGAAACATATGGACACCCTGTTCCGACTGAGGTCTCTCTCGGAGCAAAAAAGGGGAAGGCGTTGCTCGTTTCCGGTCATGACCTCTATGACCTGGAAAAGATACTGAAGCAGACAGAAGGCAAAGGTATTAATGTATATACGCATGGTGAAATGCTCCCGACTCACGGCTATCCGAAATTAAAGGAATATCCGCATTTCTATGGTCATTACGGAACAGCCTGGCAGAACCAGGCTAAAGAGTTTGCAGCGTTCCCCGGCTCAATCGTTATGACAACGAATTGTATCCAGAAACCCCACGACTCGTATAAAGATAATATCTTTACGTGCGGACTCGTTGGCTGGCCCGGAATAACACATATCCAGGACCAGGATTACGGACCCGCAATCAAGAGGGCACTCGAGCTTCCGGGTTTCACGGAAGATAAACCAGGCAAAACCATCATGACAGGTTTTGGCAGAAACGCTGTCATGGGAGTAGCTGACAAGGTTATTGAGGGTGTCAAAAGCGGTGCGATCAAGCACTTCTTCCTCGTAGCAGGATGTGACGGAGCAAAACCGGGCAGAAACTATTACACCGAATTTGTTGAGAAAGTTCCACAGGACAGTGTTGTCCTCACACTTGCCTGCGGTAAGTTCAGGTTTTTTGATAAAGACCTTGGTGACATAGGCGGCATTCCCCGCCTCCTGGACATCGGCCAGTGTAATGACGCATATTCTGCTGTTCAGATAGCGGTAGCGCTTTCAAAGGCGTTTGGCGTAGGAGTGAATGAGCTGCCTCTTTCCATGGTGCTCTCATGGTACGAACAGAAAGCAGTAGCAATTCTTCTTTCCCTGCTGCACCTGGGCATTAAAGACATACGGCTTGGCCAACATTGCCTTCGTTTCTAACTCCCAATGTGCTGAATTTCCTTGTTGAGAAATACGACATCAAACCGATCACCACACCTGATCAGGACCTTGCGGCAATTCTGAACTAAGACACTGTTGAAGCCTGATTTGTAATCAGAAAAGGGGGAACATCTGTTCCCCCTTTTTCTTTCTTTATTTATGAGTTACCCTGATATGAGGTTGATTCATGATCAATGCGTCATCGGTTAAAGCCCGCTGATCATCCTTCCCAGCACCGGATACGCGTCTCCAGCAATACGCA